>DATBYX010000356.1:0-8175 GCA_036513475.1 Xanthobacteraceae bacterium
CCGCCGAGCGAAGTCACCATCAGCTCGTACTGCACGGTCGGCTTTCCCGTGCGCCCTTTGGTGTAGCCGATCGCGATCGCCCCAGTGCCGAATCCGGCCGGTGCCACTGCACGCGCCGGGTTGAACTTGCCGAGCGCCGCCAGTACGCAGGTGTAGACCAGATGCGACGTCGGAAAATAGTGATTGACGCTTGCTGGGAACTGCGGATGGACCAGGGTCCCGGCCGGCATGATGAAATCGACCGCATCGAGCACGCCGGAATTCATCGGAATGGTCGGGTCGCACGCAGCGATGACCGCGAGCAGCGACACGGCCTGCGCAGTCGGCAGCGGCGTATTGACGGGTCCTTTGGCCTGTTTGTCTGTCCCGGAGAAATCGAGCGTGAGCCGGTCCCCTTGTTTGCGTGCGTTGACCCTGATGCGCACCGGCTTCGAACGATCGGCTCCGTCGTGGTCGAGCAGCGCCTCTGCCGAGTACTCTCCGTCGGACCAGCGCGCAAATTCGCCACGCACGCGTGCCGCCGTGCGCTCGATCAGGCTCGCCATGGCCGCGCGCAGGGTATCGGCACCATACTCGTCGCACAGCGCGCACAGACGCTCGGCGCCGAGCCGAGTGCTGCCGACTTGCCCGCGCAGATCACCGACAACGACCTCCGGTACGCGGCTGTTATTGCGGAGGATCGCCTCGACTTCGCGATTGACCCCATCCCTGGTCCAATAGAGGACCGGGGGAATGAGGATGCCGTCATGAAAAATCTCGCGCGCGGCCGCACCCGAAGACCCCGGAACGAGCCCGCCGACATCGGCCTTGTGCGCGACGCTCGCGCCGAAAGCGATGAGCTCGCCGCGATAGAACACGGGAGTGATCACCACGATGTCCGGCACGTGCGAGTTGCCGGCCTTGAAGGGATCGTTGGAGATGAAGCTGTCCCCATCGCGCATGTCGGCAACGGGGTAGCGCTCCACCACGCTCTCGACCGCTCGGGTGTAGAGGAGCGAGTGATACTGCAGCCCGCCGCCCACCATGATGACGCGTCCCTCGGCATCACACAGTCCGGCCGTGCCGTCCTGGGACTCGCGCAGAATCGGCGAATAGCCGCTGTGAAACAGCGCATGCGCCATTGCGGCGGTCGTCTCGCGGATGCGGCTGTTGATCACTTCGGTTGTGATCGGATCGAGCTTCATGACGCGCTCTCGGCGATCAGGAGATTGCCCACCTCGTCCACCCGAAGTGTCTGACCGGCCAGCACGACGGTGGTCGAATCGTACTGCTCGACGACCGCAGGCCCGACAATGCGGTCATCGGCGCCCAGGCGGCCGCGATCATACACGTGGGCGTCGAAAAATTTGCCCGTGCCAAGATCATACAGCGGCCGCGTTTCGATGCGCGCGCCGGCACTCCCTGCTCCTGCTGCGATCCGCTGGACGCGCAAATGCTGGACCGGCACTTCTGCCACGAGCCGCAGGGTCACCAGCTCCGCATCCTCCTCAGGCGCGCTTGCACCGTAGGTGCGCCGGTGCAAGGCGTCGAAGCCAGACTTTATCGCTTGCTTATGCTCCTCCTTCACATCGCCCTCAGGGGCGTCGACGGTGAGATGATAGCCCTGATGGAGATAGCGCAGATCTAGCTGCTGTGTCAGCCGCAATGCTGTCGCGTCGAGCCCCTCCTCTTTCACGTCCTCCAGCGCTCGCCGGCGCAGCTCGGCAAAGATCCCGTTGATCTCGTCGACGGGATAGGAGGAAAGGAGCCCGACCGCGGAACGCAGGTAGAGGTGGCGCACGTCGGTCTGCAGCAGACCCATGGCGCTGGTCAATCCGGGGTGGGGCGGCACGAACACTTCGGGAATGCCAAGGTCGCGCGCGAGGTAGGCGGCATGCAGCGGGCCTGCGCCGCCGAAGGCGAGGAGCGCAAAACGGCGCGGGTCCTCGCCCCGGCTCTGGAAGGCGAGGCGCAGATCGACTGCCATGTTGGTGTTGACGATCTTGAGGATGCCGGCCGCAGCCGTGATCAGACCGAGCCCGAGCGGGCGCCCGAGAGCGTCCATGATCGCGGCCTTTGCGGGCCCATGGTCGAGCGCCATGCGGCCGCCGAGCACGCTCTTTGCTCCCAGTGCGCCGAGAACGAGGTTGGCATCGGTCACCGTCGGGGCGGTGCCGCCGCGGCCGTAGCACGCCGGACCTGGAACGGCACCGGCGCTCTGCGGGCCGACTTTCATCAAGCCATCACGGCCGATCCAGGCAATGGTGCCGCCACCCGCGCCCAGGGTGTGCACCGCGAGCATGGGCGTGCCGATGTCCTGACCGGCGATGCGGCCATTCGCGGTCTCGCTTGCTCGCCCATCGACGATGACGCTGATATCCGTGCTGGTGCCGCCGATGTCGAGGGTGACGAAGTTGCGCCGCCCCGTCGCCTCCGCGAGCGCGACGCCCGCTACGACCCCCGCCGCCGGCCCCGAGGTCAATGTCTGGTTGGGAAAACGCGCGCCCATGGTGATGCGCATCAGCCCGCCGTTCGACTGCATCAGAAAAACCTGGGGGGTCGCGATCCCGTGCTGCTTGAGCTGACGGTCGAGCTCGACCAGATAGCGCTCCATGATCGGACCGACATAGGCATCCACGACCGTGGTGGAGAGCCGGGGATATTCGCGGATCACGGGAAGGACCCGCGAGGAGAGCGAAATGCGCCAGCCCGGCTCCTCCTCCGCGAGGATCTCGGCCGTTCGTTCCTCGTGTGCAGGGTTGCGGAAGCTGAAGAGATAACAGACCGCCACCGTCTCCACGCCCTTGGCCTTGAGCCGCTGCGCGGCTTCCTGTACGCAACTTTCGTCGAGGGGCTCGATCACCTTTCCCTGGTAGTCCAGGCGTTCGGAAATCTCTTCCGTGCGCGACTGCGGGATGAGGAGCGGGGGCTTGCGAAAGAATGGATCGAGCAACTCGCCCGGCTCGGGTCGCACCCAGCCGCGGGCCTCATAAACCGCGCGAAAGCCGCGGGTGATCAGAAGCCCGGCACGCACCCCGGCGCCCTCAAGAACCGCGTTGGTGGCCACCGTGGTGCCGTGCACCAAGAATCCAATGTCGCGCGGCGACAATCCCTCGCGGAACAGCTCGTCCAGGGCGTGGATCACTGCCCTGGATGGGTCTGCCGGGACGGAGGGCACCTTGATGGTGTGCAGCTTTCCGGAGCTCGGCTCGAAGGCGACGAGATCGGTAAAGGTGCCCCCCGTGTCGACTCCGACCATCCACTCGGCCATGCGCCCCTAAGCCTCCTCCTGCTCGCGCCAGGAGCCGACGCGGCGATCAAGGCGAGTGAGCGCGAGGTTCACCCCCACCGCGACGAGGAGCGCGAGCAGCATGCCGAAGTAGACATGACCCGTATCGAAGAGTGTGCGGTGATACGAGATCAGGAACCCGACCCCGCCGAGCGAGGCGAGCATTTCCGTCACGACCACGCCAATGACGACGAGCCCGGTGCCGACCCGCAGCCCCGAGACAATTGCGGGCAACGCGAGCGGAAAGATGATACGCGCATGGGTCTGCAGCGGCGTTGCTCCGACCGAGCGCGCGAACACGATGTAGCGCTGCTCGACAGCGCGCACGCCGTCGATGGTGTTGAGCGCGATGGGAAAGAAGCCGGAGAGAACACCGAACACGATCTTCGACAGCGCACCGATGCCGAGCCAAGCCATCAGAAGGGGATAGATGATGATCAAAGGTATGGCAAAGAGCGACGAGAGGACTGGCGCGGCTGCCGCCGCCCATGCATGCGAGCTGCCGAGGAGTATGCCAAGGCCGACACCAAGCGTCCAAGCAATGAGAATGGCCGTGCCGATCTCGAACAATGTGGTCGCGAGCGCGCGCGCGAACACGAAGCCGTCCTTCGCCGCTGCAAGCGCGATGTCGCTCGGCGCAGCTAGGATAATCGCGCTGATCAGCCCAAGCCGAACGATCAATTCCCAAGCAGCGACAGCAGCCGCGAGGATCAGCAATGTCTTGAAGGTACGGGGCCGGATCATTTCGGTGTATCCGCGATCAGATGCCAGATGCGGTTGCGGATGCGGCCGAAGCGCTCGGTGCCGATAAGGTCAAGCTCGCGCGGCCGGGGAAACTCAATGGGAATGGTATCGAGAATGCGTCCCGGCCGAGCGCTCATCACTAGCACGGTCTCGGAGAGATAGATCGCCTCGGTCAGACTGTGGGTGATGAAGAACACGGTCTTGCGCGTCTTCTCCCAGATCTCGAGCAGGTCGTGCCCCATGCGGGTGCGCGTCTGCTCATCGAGCGCGGCAAAAGGCTCGTCCATCAGCATCAACCGGGGGTCTGGCGCAAGGCCGCGGGCGATCGCGACACGCTGGCGCATCCCGCCCGAAAGCTCATGCGGGTAGTTGTCCGCGAACTCGCCTAGTCCCACAAGCTTGAGCAGCTCCGAGCAGCGTTTGCGCCGTGTTGCGCGATCTATCCCTCGCAGGTCGAGGGGAAACTCGACATTGGCAAGCGCCGTCTTCCAGGGCAGCAATGTCGGGTCCTGGAAAACCATGCCGATCTTGTCCGGCATCGGCGCGCGAATGGGTTCTCCGGCAATGCGCACCTCGCCGCGGGTCGCCGAAATCAGGCCGGCGAGGATTTGCAGCAACGTGGACTTGCCACACCCGCTCGGTCCGACGAGGGTAACAAACCGGCCCTCCTCGACTAAGAACGACACATCGGCAAGCGCATGGACGACCGCGCCTCCGGTGCGGAAATCCTTCGCCAGGCTGGTGACTTCAATGATGGGCATCAGGCGATGGAGGTTCTGCGGTAGAACCGGCCGACGTGCAGCTCGGCAAGCCGCATCGTCTCATTGACGGCAATGGTCAGGATCGACACCAGCATGATCCCGGCAAGAAGCTCCGGTATCTGGGCGCTCTCGCCCCACCCGAAGATGCGGCGGCCGATGCCGCTGCGCGACGCGTACATCTCGGCCAAAAGCACGCCGATGATGCACAGCACCATCCCGATGCGCAGGCCCGTGAGCACGAGGGGCAGCATCGCCGGCAGATAGATGCGCGTGTAGATTTGCGCGGGTGTGGCGCCGAACACGCGCGCCACGGCGATGAGGGGGTGGGGAATCGAGCGCACCGCGGCAAAGCTGTTCACCAGAATCACGAAATAAGCGTGCGTAATTCCGAACAGCACTTTCTCAAGAAAACCGATGCCAAAGGCGAGAATGAAGACAGGCAGGAAGATCGATTGGGGCACGGCCAATATGAAGTGCACCACCGGGTTGAAGGTTTGGGCGAGGAGAAGCCGCTCCCCGAGAAGAAACCCGCTCGACACAGCCAAGGGGGCGGCGATCAGGAAAGCAACTCCCACTTCGCCGGCGGTGACTCCAAGATCGGCAGTAAAACGTGGATCATGCATGAACTGCCAGAGAATGGCGCAGACCTGCGAGAACGGCGGAAGAAGATCGGGATCAACGAGATCCAGACGGGCGATGAGCTCCCAGCCGCCGAGGAGAATGACGGCAAAGATCACATATCCCAAGAGCGCCGCGCGCATCGCCCGGAGCGATGCTCGTCAATCACCGTTCACGCCACTGAACCGATCGGTGAAGATCTCGTCGATAGGGGGAAGGTCAGTAATGCCGCCCAGTGCGGCGAGTGCGAGCGAAGCTTCGAGCCAGGGCCGCTCGATCTTCGCTGACGTGGGCCGTTTCGAGAGCACGTCGTTGTAATCAAGCTCGACGACCTTATCGTCCTTCTCGCCGGTGAACTTGCGCATGTAGTCGACGCCGTAGGCGCGGTTCGTTTTCATGTATGCCGTCGCCTTGTAGATGGAGCGCAGCGTGCCTTCGATCGCTTTCGGATTGGCATCGACGAGCGATTGGGTTGCAACCCACACGTCGGGAAGATTGGCCTCCATTTCCTTGCCGAGGTCGGCGAGGGAACGGCCCTCCCCGGAGAGGATGAGCCGAAACGGCACCGGCGGATTGAGGACGGCCGCCTCGATCTGCCCCGACTTGAGCGTAGGCACCTGTGCCGGCGCGCCGAGTGGAATGGTCTCGACCTGCACGCCTGCGCGCTTTGCGGCCCAGAGGGCATAGAAGTCGGTTGTGGCGCCTTTGGCCGTGATCCCGATCTTCTTGCCTGCGAGATCGGCGATCGCGTGAAACGGCGAGCTCGCCATCACGACGATGTGCCAGCCATCGGGCCTTGCCGATCCGATGCCCACAATCTTTTCCTTGATGCCTTTCTTTGTCGCGAGCGCGACACCCGGCGGGAAGAAGTTGATGACGTCGGCCGCGCCGGCGGCGAGCGCCTCTTGCGCGGCAGGTCCGCCACGGTACGCGGTGATCTCAGCCGCTATACCGTTTTCTTTGTAATAGCCCAGCTCGTCGGCCGCATGGACCGGCGCGAATGGTCCGTAATTGGGAACGGCAAGCCCGATCCTGATGGTGGTCTGGGCGTGCGCGCCCTCCGCCCCGGCGAGGAGCAACCCGATGGTCGCAAAATGCGCCGCAAGACAGCGAAGACGATTTTTCACGCGGTTCCTCCCTGGCTTCGTGTACTCGGGTGATGGGAGGAAGGTAACAGATCGCGTCGCGGTATCCGAGTCTGCGCTGCTAATGCGGCTGCGGCGCCTCTTTGCGGCAGACCTGAGCGTGGCCGATCGGCGAAATGAAGTCCCCGCAGCTGTCACAACCCGTGAGCAGGAGCGTGAAGGCGATCATGGCGGCGGCGCGGCACGCCTTCACCCGCACACCTGTTCGCCGCGCATCTTTCACCCGCCCCTCGGCGCGCATACCTTCCATATAATCCCATGTCTTTCATATAACTTCGTCAGCGCCGGCGCGCATCATCGGCCCTGTGCGTAGCGCGATTTCTTAGCGGATTTAGGGCGGAGGTGGGGCCGGTCTCGGCAGCATCGATCGGTCGGCCGGCCCGAACAGCGGTTTCCAGAACCCGGCATTCCAGCCGGCAACGGCCCAATAGGCGAGGCCGCCCGCAAGCCCCGCGGCGATGACCGCCAGGGGCTGGTTGAGCGGAAGGCGGCTGTCGTCCATGGAGCCGAACAAGCTCCAGGCAATCCAGGCCGAGAGCGCGCCATTGCCGGCGTGAAACATCCAGGAGCGCAGCGCAAGGACTTCCGAGAGCAGGATACCGATTGCCGTCGGCAGCCACATCACGCTGAGCAGAATTACGAGCAGGACCGGCGCCGCGAACGCGTAACCGTAGATTGCAATCGCCCGCGCCTCGACGTCGAAGGAGTCGATCCGCCCGATCTTCCAGGACCCGAACAAAATCACCAGCGTGCCCGCGAGCACTCCGGCAAAATAACCGACCGGCACAATGATGAAGCGCAGCAGCAGACGGGGGAGGGCATCCATGGCAAATCAATCCGTGATTGCCATGGCGCGCAGCGCAAGCCGCTCTCGGGCGGACAGCTTTTCCGTGGCGCTCTTGAGCTGGCCGCAAGCGGCAAGAATGTCGCGGCCGCGCGGCGTGCGCACCGGAGAGGAGTAGCCGGCGTTGAAGACGATCTCCGAGAAGGTCTCGATCTGATCCCAGTCCGAGCACTCGTATCTGGTCTCGGGCCAGGGATTGAATGGAATGAGGTTGATCTTGGCGGGAATGCCCTTGAGCAGCTTCACCAGTGCCTTGGCATCGGCGGCGGAGTCGTTGACGCCCCTGAGCATCACGTATTCGAACGTGATGCGGCGCGCATTGGACAGTGCCGGATATTCGCGGCAGGCCTGTAACAGGTCCTCGATCGGATATTTGCGATTGAGGGGGACAAGCTCGTTGCGCAACTCGTTGCGCGCCGCATGCAGCGATACGGCGAGCATGCAGCCGATCTCGTTGCCCGCGCGCGGGATGTTCGGCACCACGCCGGACGTCGAGAGCGTGATCCGGCGCTTGGAGATCGCAATGCCCTCGCCATCCGCGGCAATAAGGAGGGCGTCGCGCACCGCCTCGAAATTGTAGAGCGGCTCGCCCATGCCCATCATCACAATGTTGGAGACGAGCCGGACGCCGCTCCCCTTGCAGGCCCCCTCGGCGCTTGGCCAATCGCCCAGACGATCCCGTGCGACCATGATCTGGCCGACGATCTCCCCCGGGGTCAGATTGCGCACCAGGCGCTGGGTGCCGGTGTGGCAGAAGGTGCAGGTCAGGGTGCAGCCGACCTGGCTCGAAACGCA
>DATBYX010000357.1:0-5161 GCA_036513475.1 Xanthobacteraceae bacterium
TCGGGATCGCTCGTTCAACCTTTATCTCAACGAAAATTATCGCGAGCAGGAATCGAAGGACTGCGTGAAGGCGATCGTCAAGGTCGAAAAATATTTTAAAAAACAGTAGAGCAGCCTTTGCAAGATTCAAACACTTCAAGCCGCGCCGGCCGGCAAGTGCTGCGCTTTGGCGCTCAGCGTTGCGCGTGGATTTTCGATGAGGGCGGCAAAGACGTGGCGCAAGAGGTCGCGCTGCGAAATGATGGCATAAGGACAGCCCTCGATCGTCCCGGCCGTGAGCTGGCCTTGGGCGATGAGCGGCGGTGCGAACTGATTGAAATCGCGATCAAGCCGCCAATGTCGCCGTGCCCTGACCTGATGCACGGTCCCATGCCGATCCCGGCACGGGTAGATGCGCCCAGTATCGGCGGGACGAACATATAGATCCACGTTGATCGTCTCCTCCGGCAGATGGATGGCGGTTACCGCCTCCAGTCCTACCCCGACCATGAAGATGTAGGTCTCATACTCCCGCAGTAGCCCATACGGGCTGTTGCCGGAGACGGGGGTATCATCGACATGGTGGCGGGAGAGCAGCATGCGTGCGGCCGGGCCAGATCCGGCGACGGAATGCGTGGGATGAATGCTGCGCGCGACCGCGTAGCGTGTACGGAAGATCTCGGTCAGCACGCCCGTATGGGAGGGCGTTTCCAATTCATCCCAGTCGGGATGCTCCGGCGTCACCGTGCGCCAGGTCATCGTCGGCATGAACAGGTTGCCCTCGCGCATGTAGTCAAGCAGTGCCTCGATGATCGCCTCGGCGCGAAAGCCGCGCCGGCTCAGCGTCGCGATGGCGCTATGGACGATCAGAGCGCCGTCGCGCGGGACGCCGACGCGCTGCAGGATCGGCAGGAAGGCGGCGGCTTCGCGGCTCACCATCGTTCAGACGACCGCCGCCAGCGCTTTCGCCTTGATCTCCTCGATCATGTCCAGGCAGCGCTCGACGTCGCGAAACGGCAGCCCGCTGAGCTGTGCGAGCTCGAGCTCCCACCATTTCACGCGCAACAGCCGCTCGATGGTTTTCTCGGGAAACCGGTAGCGGATCAGGGCAGCCGGGACGCCCCCGACGATGGCGTAAGGCGGGACGTCCTTGGTGACCACCGAGCCCGCGGCGATCACCGCGCCATCGCCGATGTTGACGTCGGCCATGACGTTGACGTTGTGCCCCGTCCACACGTCGTTGCCGACGGTCACGTGCTTGAACATGTCGGGAGTGCGCTCGAGCCGGACGAGCTCGTTGTATTCCCCGACCCAGTCGAACGACTTCGGATGATACTGGAACTCGTTCGTGCTCAGCCAGCTGGTAGGATGATTGAACGGGTTGATCGCGGTGCGCGCGCCGATCGCCCCGAACGAGCCGACCGTGGCACGCGCGACGAAGCAGCTCTCGTTCATGCCGAAATATTTCCCGGTCACGACGTCGGGGCCGACCTGAGAGTTCTTGTTGAGGAACAACGGGCCGCGGATGGTCGATTTGATGATGCGCGCGCCGGTGTTGAGCCGAATGATCCCGTGCGGAAATATAGGCTCGCTGCCGGTATTCTCGATAAAATCGATCGAGATGCTGGAGAACTTCACGACGGGCTTAGGCGACCTGCGCCGGGGTCAGACGCTTGTGATAGCGATCGAGAATGTCGTCCACCGGCCCGATCGCTATGAGACTGCCTTTCTCCAGCAGTATGGCTCGGTTGCACATCCCTTTGATGAGCGCATCGGAGTGGCTTGCCAGCACGAGGATGCGGGTACGCTGAATGAGCGCCTTCATGCGCGTCTCCGCGCGCTCTGCAAACGCGGCATCGCCGGCGCCCAGCCCCTCGTCCAGGAGCAGAATGTCCGGATCAATCGAGGTTGCAATCGCAAAGCCCAGCCGCGCAACCATTCCGTTCGAGTAGGTTCGCACCGGCAGATCGAGGTACTCGCCCAGCTCGCAGAACGCGACGATGTCGGGAAGTTTCCGGTTGATCTCCTCCGCGGTCATTCCGAGAAAGAGGCCGCACGTCGTGATGTTCTCGTAGCCATTGTCGTCGGGATCGAGCCCGGGCGCGGAGTTGAACAGCGGCGAAACACGACCCTCGATCCGCAGGGAGCCCGAATCGGGCTTGTACACCCCGGCAAGGACTTTCAGCAGCGTGGATTTGCCGGCTCCGTTATGCCCGATGAGTCCGAGCCGATCTCCATTCTGCAACGTGAATGAGAGGCCATCGAGCGCGCGCACGATAGTGCGTTGCTGGCGACCCGTCCCCTCGTGTCGGATCAGTCCGCCGGTGCGGGCGAACAGGGTCTGGCGAAGGCTGCGGTGACTCCCCCCGTAGATGGGAAAGTCGATCGTAACGTTCTCTGCGATGATCGAGGTCACGCCAGGAGGTCCTGTTAGAGCCAATAGGGAATGCGGCGCCGAAAGCGTGCATAGATGTCGAAAGTCACCAGCCACCCGATCACTGCCAACCCGAGCGTGACCGCATAGCTGATCGGCGATGGAGCAGTGCCGAGCATTGGCGCTCGCATCACTTCGATCAGGTGATACATGAAATTGTATTTGACGACTACCTGTGAGTTGCCGCCCAGTTGACTGGCAAACCAGAATACCGGCGTTATGAACATCAGAATCTGCATCAAGTTGCCGACGAAGGGAGGAATGTCGCGGAACCGCGCGCTGAGCATGCCGAACAGGACGGTCATCCATGCTCCGTTCACCGCCACGATGGCGATGCCGGGGAAAAGCAACAGCGTTTTCCAGGAGACTGGGACCTGAAGCGCTATGACGACGATAACCACAATCACGACGTTGTGGAAGAAGACGATGATGTTCCTCCAGACCACCATGAAATTGAGAACCGTGTAGGGAAAGTTGAGTTGCGTGATGAGGCTGACCCCTGCGGTATACGTCCCGCAACCCTCGGTGATGAGCGCCGTCGCAAACGTCCAGGCGACGAGCCCGGCGCTCAGAAACGGGAGATACGAGCGGACATCGGCATGAAATAATGGCGCCCAAATGAAAACCATTCCGCCGATGAACATGCCGATGCTCAGCGTCGCCCAAAACGGCCCAAACACGGTGCGTCGGTAGCGGCGCTTGACTTCCTGCCACCCCAGCCGCGTCCAGATCCGGAAGGCAAGGAGCCCGTCGATGATATCGGCTCGCGCCGTTGCATAATCTGCTTTCACGAGAACTGCTTTCACGAGAAGCTCGCTATCAGGTCATGTCGAGGATGCGGGCGTATAGATCGACCCTGCCAGGCGGACGCGATTGTGGTGGAGGAATAAGGCAAATGCATCATACGGGGATAGGTGTGGGAGCGACAACGCCTCGTCCCCCGTCAATGCGCGGACATCGCTGCCTTCGTGCAGCACGGCCCGCTCCCAGGCGGGCGTGCTGACGTCCACTTCGAAGTACCGGCGGAAATAGCAATCCAGGCCAATGGGCTGCAGATCGTAGTTGAGAACTGCGAACAGGCGCGCTTCCCCCAGCTCCAATTCGAGCTCCTCGCGCAGCTCTCTGCGCAACGCCGCAATGTCATCCTCGCCTGCATCGACGCCGCCGCCGAACAGACCCCAATGGCCGGGGTACCAGATGTCCGGAACGTCATCCCGTAACTGCATGATATAGCGGCCATCCTCCAGCACGAGCAGTGCCGCCACGGCGTGCCCGATCCGCAATGGAGCGCCGGATGCGAGGAAATTCACTGGGGGCAAAATGCAAATCCATGTTTTGCGCGGACAGGATGGAACTGCAACTAGGTGGGCGTGAATTTGCTTGTCATTCCGAGCGCAGCGGTTATAACACCCCACGGCAACGGGTGAAAGCTCGCTGCATCCCGAAATGGCACGCGATTTCAGCAGTTTAGGGGAGGGGTGATGCGCGATTGGTCCGGCGCCGAGTGGGTCGATCCCAAGTATAATTGGAAACCTCTGCCCATTCCCGAGATGCCGGAGCGGCTTCTCATCGATTACGCGACGCGTTGCAATTTGCGCTGCCACATGTGCCCAGTCTGGGGACTGGAGGACGAGAACGCAATCGACGGTGTCAAGGGCATCATGGATGTCGACGCCGCCCGCCGGATGCTGGACCAATTCACCAATGTTCAGCCGATGGTTGCGCCCAGCATATACGGCGAGCCGCTGCTCATTCCCAACCTGCGCGAAGTCATTACCGATCTCAAGAAACGCGGGATCGCGGTGGCAATGAACACCAATGGATTGACCCTCAGCGAGGATACGGCGAAGTTCTTCTGCACTATCGGAGTGGATTCGGTGATGTTCAGTCTCGACTCCACGACGCCTGAAACGCTGATGAAGGTGCGCGGGGTCGACAAGCTCGCCAAGATCGAGGCCGCCGTGTTCCGGCTTCTGCGCATTCGCGGCGATCGCGAGCTGCCGCGGGTGGGCGTTTCAATCACCATCCAGAACACGAACCGGCATGAAGCCGACGAATTCGTCGAGCGCTGGGTGGGCATCGTGGACGTGGTACGGACCGGAATCGTATTCGAGAACGGCACGTTCCCCGACATGGTCGAGCCGCCGAAACGCGTGCCTTGCGCGGTCATCTACAAGACCATGCCCGTGCATAACGACGGCAGCGTTCGCCTGTGCTGTCTCGACGGCGTGCGCGCCACCGATATGGGCAATGTGTTCGAGCACGGGGTGGAGGAGATATGGCAGGGCGAGCAATTTGCGAAGGCCCGCTATTATCATGAGACCGAGCAGTGGGATAAGGTTCCGTTCTGCAAGGGATGCAATGGCTGGGCGCAGTACGAATACAGCGAAGAAGTCAGGGACGGCCTGCTCATTCGCAGATCGCCGGAATACGTCTACTACAACCTGATCAATCGACTTTCGAGCTGGAAAGGCAATCTTCTCGGCGGCCACAAGCCTCCGCCCGAGGGGCTGGTGTAGGACTCTTCCCGCGCGATGTTTTCAGGTGCTCCCGCCGGTGCGGGACGGTATGCGCAAAGGGCGCGCGAGCCGCAATCAACGCGATTTCCAGGGATGGGGCGCACGCGCGTAGTAAGATGAATGGGCGCTTCACGCGTCTCGCCACGAACTTCCGCAGGGAAGGATTTTCCTGGCTGACGAAGCGACTTGCCGCCGAAAAGACGCTTCCGACCACGCATGTCGGCCGGGG
>DATBYX010000358.1:0-5424 GCA_036513475.1 Xanthobacteraceae bacterium
CCGTTTGCCATGCGTGACCTCTAGCTCTGTTTGAGACCGTTCTGCCGTATGCTCATTCTAAATGTCGCACAGCGGCGATGAAAGAACCAGTAGGATGGAGATCAAAGCTGCGCGATTTTCGGCATCACTTCGCTCGCAAAGAGCTGGAGCGAGCGCAGCGCCTCACTCAAGGTCATGGTACCAAGAAAAAGATAGGTGAGCAGATAGTTTACTCCGAGTTCCCGCACCTGGCGCTCGATCTCGTTGCGCACCGTATCGGGATTGCCGGAAATCACCGTGCCGTCGGCCACGCAGGCCTCGTAGTCGGCGCCCCTCGGCACATTGAGCCGCGAAACCAGCCCGGTCACGCCATGCTTGTCGCGCAGCCAGTTGAGATGGGCGAGGTGGCGGTCCATGGCAGGCTTGGCGAAACGCTTTGCCTCCGCATCAGTATCGGCAACAAAGATGTGACGCTGCACGCCGATCGCGGCGCCACCCGGGAACTCGGCCTTCGGCTGTGCCGCCTTTCCCCGTTTGGCGAACGCTTCCTTGAAGGCGGCAATATTCGCCTTTGCCGTAGGGATCGGCCCCAACGTCACGAAGTGGAGCCCATGCTGGCCCGCCCAGGTCGAGCCGATAGCGTTGGATGATCCGTACCAGAATGCCGGATGCGGCTGCTGCAGCGGCCGCAAGGCCATCGGGACGTTCTCGTAGGAGAAGTGCGGCCCGCTATAGGTGAACGTGTCCGTCATGAGCCCGGCGCTGATGCAGTTGAACGCATCGATGAAGATGTCGCGCGATTCCTCATGCTCGACCTTGTGATATTTCAGCTCGAACGGCGATACTCCGCGGCCGACGCCCACTTCGAGGCGACCATGGCTCAGGTGATCGAGCATGCAGATCTCCTCGATCAAGCGCAGCGGCGAGTAGAGCGGGAGCAGATAGACCAGCGGGCCGAGCCGCATGTGCCTGGTCGCGCGGGCGACCGCGCCGAGATAGACGCCCGGAGCCGGAACCATGTTGAGGGGCGTGGCATGATGCTCCGCAACGTGCAGGCAGTAGATCCCCGCATCGTCAGCCGCGCGGGCGAATGTGAGCCGCTCGTCAAACAGGGTGGCGAGCGGGCGATCGCCGTGCTCGACGTGATCAAACAGTCCAATCTTCATGATCTCAGTGGATTTCCGGCTCCGGAACCCCTCCCCTGCCGGCGAGAAAGCAACCAGCGGTGCCTGCGAAGGTCGTCGGAACGTTTACGGGGCATGAGCTGGGGGTGACCCTCTCGGAGCGGCGGAAGACAGAATCTAGTCTCCCCCGCAGGCATGTCCATGCGCTATTCCAGGCTCACCCCGCCGGTTTTGATGACCTTGGCCCATTTCTCGGTTTCCTCCGCAATCACCTGACCGAACTGCGCAGGGGTGCCGGGCATCAGGATGCCCCCGAGCTCAGCAAGCCTTGCCTTCACGCCGGGGTCGGCGAGCCCGGCATTGATCTCCTGGTTCAGCTTCTCGATGACCTCGGCAGGCGTGCCCTTGGGCATGCTCATGCCGAAGAAAGCACTCGCCTCGTAGCCGGGCACGGTCTCGGCAACGGTGGGGACGTTCGGCAGCGCGTCGGAGCGCGCCGCGGTTGTCACTCCAAGTGCGCGCAGTTTGCCGGCTTGGATATGAGGCAAGGAGGACGGCATGTTGTCGAACATCACCTGCACAGTACCGCTGATCATGTCGGTCAGCGCAGGCGCGGAGCCGCGGTATGGGACATGCGTGAGATCTATTCCCGTCATGATCTTGAAGAGCTCGCCCGAGAGATGCACCGAGGTGCCGTTGCCCGAGGAGGCCCAATTGATCTTGTCGGGATTGGCTCTGGCATAGGCGATGAACTCAGCCACGCTGTTCGCCGGAACCTTCGGGTTGACCTCCATCACGTTCGGTACCCGCATGAAGCCGGCGACGGGAGCCGTGTCCCGCATGAAGTTGAACGAGAGCCGCTGGTAGAGCGTTGCATTGATGGCGTTCGCCGGATTGGTCAGGAGAACGGTGTAACCGTCCGGCGGCGAGTTGATCATCGCTTCGGTGCCGATGTTATTGCCTGCGCCGGGCTTGTTCTCGATGATGAACTGCTGGCCTAGCCGCTCCGAAAGCCAGTGACCTATGAGGCGCGCAACAATGTCGGTCGTCCCTCCCGCCGGATAGCCGACGATCCAGCGCACTGGCCGAGAGGGGTAGTCCGCCGACGCGGCCAACGGGGGCGCGGAGACGAGCAAGGCCGCGATCAGGTACAGGGCAACGAGCCGTGCACCACTCCAGCTTGGCTTCATGGATTTCCTCCGATGCGCGGTTGGGTTGTGCTGGGCACTATTTTAGCTTCAGTTCTTCACAATCAGAATCGCGCCGCAATCGTCCGCGCCGCTGCAGCGGTGACACGGCATGCGTACTTGCACCCCCCGCAATCGCATTCAATGGGGAACGGAGGGCGCGAGCGAGGCTTAACCTATGTTAGGAAAGGGGTCGCTGTGAACCCGAAAGTCTTGCGTCAATACGCCGTCGATTGCGATCGCATGGCAAAGGAGTGCAGCGACCTGTTTACGAGGGAAGCTCTAATCGAGCTTGCAGTCGAGTTCCAACGCGCCGCAGAAGAGATCGAAAGCGGTTCCAGAGCCGGGAGAAGGCGCAAGCAGGCGCCAAGGTCCAGCGCTCCCCAGGCTCGAGGAGCGCGGATCAAGCCTCGCGCTACAAGGCGCAGTGGACGCCGTTTTTCGTCGGCGCGCTGATTCCGGCACGATCTTAGGTTGTGTACGCGGGAACTGGCCCCCGAACGCGCCCACGCTTGCCTGCCCAGATGCTGCCACAACTTTCAGTGTGAGTGTGACCGAACAATTGCGCAGATGCGCTCTCCCGCGTATGCTGGCGCACTGGGGTGTTGCGACTAGGTCCAGAGTTGGTGCTATGCGTTGCATGGGGTGCGGCGCACAGATGGTTCTGACGGCGGCCGTGCCTGATCAGACCATGCCTGTGCGAGGGTTCGAGCATCAAACGTTTCAGTGCATCGATTGCGGCGTGACGGAGCAAACCCGCACGTTTCGGGCCGGCAGTCCTCCTGTGGCGGAAGTGACGGGACCTGCTACCAATGGTGTGGAGCTGGAGAACGGTACCGAAGCCCTCCCTGCCGCTGCCGCGGCGCGATCCCGGACCTGGACACGTGCCGTTGAAAAGCTACGCAGCCGAGAGGCCGAGATCCGCCAGCGCGCCGAACGGGCCAAGCGCACGGACTGGAATATGGCTTTCAACCAGGCGTGGGAGCAGCTTGCTCCCGCGCCGGCGGCCGCGGTTCAGAACGGTCAGAACGGCCATTCCATCTACGCCAGACCCGACGATCTCGCGGCGATGTTCGCCCGGAGTGTCCGCGGCCGCTTGCGCAAGAAGGCTGCGATGCCGACCACCCGGGGTCGTGCAGCAGCGCCGATCGCAGACCCGAGCCCTGAAGCGGCGCGAGAGTTCAACCGGTTCTGGGACAGCTTGAGCGGGAGCACTCCCCTGCAGTTACTGGCCGAGCCGACATCCGTGCCGAACGTGCCACCGCAGGCACTACTGCCTTTACCCAAATCAGTAAGTTTGGTGCCGATCGAGGCGCCGGCAATCGCGAGCGCCGCCGCACGCGCGATATCCCTGCTGGGCGGCCCGCTGAACTCGTAGAGGCCCCTCCCGCGAGCCGGGCTGGGCAGGTTTGACGGGGGCCGCACCGCTATGAGGAGAGCACGAGAGGCGGCAGGTCGGCCAGCGTCATGACGATGCGGTCCGGAGAGCCGGGCAGCCGCTCTGGACGCTGGCCGTAACGATTGCACCACACCACCTGCATGCCGAACGCAGCGGCGGCATAGGCATCCCACGCATTTGACGACTGGAATGCAATCGCACGGGCCGGAATGCCAAGCCGGTCGACCGCAAGCTGATAGACCTTGGGATGCGGCTTGTAGACACCAACTTCTTCGACCGAGAGAACGGTATCCAAGAGCTTCTCCAGCCCGGCCGCCCGCACGACCGCGTCGAGCATCTTGGGCGAGCCATTTGAGAGAATTGCGGTGCGCAGCCCGGCTTGCTTGAGCTGTCGCAGCACGTCCGGCACTTCCGGAAACAGCTCGAGTGTGAGATACAGGTTCATCAGCCGCTCGCGCGTCCCGGAGCGGTCGATGGCCAGAGTTTCCAAAGCGAAGTCGAGCGCATCCGCGGTGACCTGCCAGAAGTCCGCATGTCGGCCTTGCAGGGCGCGCAGCCACGTGTATTGCAGCTGCTTGTCGCGCCACAGGGCGGTCAGCTTGTCGGTGTTGTCTCCAAGGAGGTCACGGCACCGATTCGCGGCTGAAGCAAAATCAAACAGCGTCCCGTACGCGTCGAATAGGCACGCGCTCACTCCTTTCAGCCGGCCGTCTTTCATGTCGTGGTCCCTTGATGCATGCGTCCGATCGAATCCAATGGGCCGGCACTTCTTCGCATGGGGCCGCCAATCCAGCTTACGCCATGTATTGCCAGCAGAGAGCCTTGCCGGCTAGTGTTTCGCGCGCTGTGCCCGCGTCCACGAACGCTCAAGAAATCCGCTTCGGAAAAATGCTTGTCGCACGGCGCCCGCAGATCGAGGCGCTACTCAAAAGGGGGTGTCATGCGCTTTCTCAGCCTGCTCTTTGCTCTCCTGCTTCTCTCGGCGTGCGGAAGATCGCCGGGCCCTGCGGGGCCGGGCGGGCCGGCAGGGCCCCAGGGCGTTGCAGGACCGCAAGGCCCTGGCGGAGCGCAGGGCCTCCCCGGACCACCCGGACCCGCAGGACCTCAGGGCGAGGCGGGATTGCAGGGGCCTGCCGGTCCGCAAGGAGTGCGCGGCGAAGGCGGACCGCCGGGACCAGCAGGCCCGAAGGGCGACGCGGGACCGGCAGGACCCAAAGGCGATCGCGGCGAAGCAGGGCCGTCCGGCCCACCCGGCCCCGCAGCCACAGCCGCGCTGCGCGGCTTCGATTCCAACGGCGATAGCGTCACCTGCGAAGAAAACGAAGTCCTGGTCTCCGCGATCTGCAAGAACACCGGCGGTCCGCCTGTCCTCCAGGGGGCAACGGTGCGCTGCGCGGGATCAGCGGGAATCGTCGGCCTCTGCATGCGCAAGCCGCAATAGCGGACCGAGTATCTCAAGGATTCGGCGACGAAGTAGCGGTGCAGAGCAATGGCTGCGCCGCTCGCGCGACAAAACGCGTCCTAATTCCTCGGCTGCTGCGCACGGTACCAATCGAGAATGTGCGCTCCGTCCCAGGCGACGACACCCTCGCGACTGAGAATCTCTTCGAAGGCGCGCCGGACGTGATCGATGCGATGGGGCGCTCCGGAGAGGTAGGGGTGGCAGGCGATCGCCATGATCTTGGCCCGCTCCTCGGATTCCCGATACAGGCACTCGAAATGATCGAGCGCGCGC
>DATBYX010000359.1:0-5218 GCA_036513475.1 Xanthobacteraceae bacterium
GACGGCGACCGCCAAGCCGGAGGCCTTGAACTACATCGCTTTCATGCGTTCAAACGCGGCAAAGATGATCTTCGAGAAATACGGCTTCACCGTCCTGATCAAGCCGACGTCGTGATCTTCGCGCGCGCGTGAAGTCCGCTGATGGGTAAAACTCGACCGATTTGCGATGTCCTCGCAATGTCAGCTCATCCTCCGACTCCGGACGTATTGTTGCGCCGCCTCGAACGGGTCGAAACGGGTCAATTGCGACTCATGCACTGCAGCAAATTGCTGCTTTATTCGATCACTTCGTCGGCTAGAGCGAGCAGCTTCGCTGGTACGTCGAGCCCGAGTGATTTGGCGGTTTTGAGATTGATGAAGAAAATCGAATTTCGTTGGCTGCAGTACCGGCAGGTCGGCCGGTTTTTCGCCCTTGAGGACGCGGGCGGTATCATTGCCTTGGCGGCGAGCGCCGCGGCGGTCCCCAACGCAGCGATCACGTTCGCCTGACGACGAATCAGATCGGCCGTCAGTGACAGAAGTCGATCAAACTGCCCAGCTGCCCAGCATTAATCCGAATTTGACTGCTGCTAAAGAGTCCACGCCCCTAATACTTCGCGTTTCCCGGCGTTCTCGGAAACGGGATCGCATCGCGCACGTTGGAAAGGCCGGTCACGTAGGCCAGGGTGCGCTCGAAGCCGAGGCCAAAGCCTGCATGCGGCACGGTGCCGTAACGGCGCAAATCGCGATACCAGGCGTAGTGCTCCTTGTCGATGCCGCGCTCGGCCATGCGCGCGTCCAACACTTCGAGCCGCTCCTCGCGCTGGCTCCCGCCGATGATCTCGCCGATCCCGGGCGCGAGCACGTCCATGGCCGCCACCGTCCTGCCGTCGTCGTTCACCCGCATGTAGAACGCCTTGATGTCCTTCGGGTAGTTCATCACGATGACCGGCTTCTGCGCGTGCTTTTCGGTGAGATAGCGCTCGTGCTCCGATTGCAGGTCCATGCCCCACTTGACCGGGAATTCGAACTTTTCCTTCGCCCGCCCGAGCACCTCGACCGCCTCGCCGTAATCCATACGCACGAACTCCGAGTGCACGATCCCCTCCAGCTTTGCGACGAGCCCCTTCTCAATCCGCTGATCGAAGAAGGCAAGGTCTTCCTGGCTTTCCTTGAGCAACGTCTCGAACGTGAACTTCAGCAGCCTTTCCGCCAGCGTCGCATCATCTGAGAGATCGGCGAAGGCGATCTCCGGCTCGATCATCCAGAACTCGGCGAGATGGCGGCTGGTGTTCGAGTTCTCGGCGCGGAACGTCGGCCCGAACGTGTAGACCTTGGTGAGCGCGAGGCAGTACGCCTCCACGTTGAGCTGGCCAGAGACCGTCAGGAACGCTTCGCGGCCGAAGAAATCCTGCGCGAAATCCACCTTGCCCGCCGGGGTGCGCGGGAGGTTGGCGAGATCCAAGGTCGATACCCGGAACAGCGCGCCCGCTCCTTCGGCATCGGAAGCGGTGATGATGGGTGTGTTGACCCAGAAGAAGCCGTTCTGGTCGAAGAACCGGTGGATCGCCTGCGCCAGGGCGTGCCGCACCCGCGTCGCTGCCGCAATGACGTTCGTCCGCGGCCGCAGATGTGCCACGTCGCGCAGGAACTCCATCGAGTGCGGCTTGGGCTGGATCGGGTAGGTGTCCGGGTCCTCCACCCAGCCGATCACCTTGATTGCGCTGGCCTGCATCTCGAACGGCTGCCCCTTCGCCGGGGACGGCACGATCGTTCCCGTTGCCTCGATCGCGCAACCCGTCGTGAGCTTCATCACTTCATCGGTGTAGTTGGGCAGCGTGCTCGGCGCGACCACCTGCACCGGATGCAAGGAGGATCCATCGGAGAGGTGCACGAACGAAATGCCCGCCTTGGAGTCCCGCCGGGTGCGTACCCACCCCTTTATCGTGACCGGCGCGTCCTTCGGCGCCTGGCCGGCCAGGATCCCGCGCACATTGAATTCTCTCATCGCCGGCTCAATCCTTCCACTTTATGGAGCAGCCCATCGAGGGCAGTTGCTCCTGAGGCCCGCGCCCGCTCTCGGCGACTTGCTGCATGGCCTCGAACAGCTCGCGCCGGGCATTGGGGACGAGGCTCGTGCGCGAGGCATCGAGTCGACCGCGATACTGCAACTCGTCTTGCGCGTTGAAGCCGAAGAAATCAGGCGTGCATTGCGCGCGGTAGGCCTTCGCCACCTCCTGGGTCGCATCGATCACGTAGGGAAAGGTGAAGCTGTGCTTCACCGCGAAAACGTTCATGTTCTCGAATGAGTCTTCCGGATAGGCATTGGTGTCGTTGGGCATGATGGCAATGGTGCCGATGCCGATCGGGCGCAGCGCATTCGCCTCAGCGACGATTCGGCCGATCACGGCCCGCACATAGGGACAATGATTGCAGATGAAGGCAACGAGTGTGCCCTTGCGCCCGCGCACGTCGGCAAGCGTATACGTTTTTCCGTCCACGCCGCGGAGCGCGAAGTCGCGCGCCTTCCAGCCGAATTCGCAAATACCGTTCTTGGCGAGTACCATCACAACCTCCACCATTCCTGCACGTACGTGGGAATGACGGCGGTTCCGGGCAAGCGTAGGATCGCGCCTCCGAGATCGCAGCGTATGCTCTTCCCTGGAGATGCCTTCATGTCCTGGTCGATAAACATCGGCACCATCGCCGGCACGGCCGTGCGCATTCACATCACCTTCGTGCTGTTCCTTGGCTGGATCTTCTTTGCAACCTATGCGGCGGAAGGCTCGGATGCGGCTTTCGCAAGCCTCATCTTTGTCGTGCTGTTGTTCGCATGCGTGCTGGCGCACGAGTTCGGTCACATCTTCACGGCGCGCGCGTTCGGTGTCACCACCCCCGACGTGACCCTGCTGCCCATCGGCGGGGTCGCGCGGCTCGCGCGCATCCCCGAGGAGCCGAGGGAGGAGCTGCTCATCGCCATTGCCGGCCCGCTGGTGAACGTGGCCATCGCCGTCGGGCTCGTTCTCGTCGCCGGGGCACGGCTCAACGCTGGGGACCTCGCCGTGATGGACCGCACGAACGTCTCCCTCATTGATAAGCTCGCCGCGGTCAATCTCTTCCTCGCTCTGTTCAACCTGATCCCGGCGTTTCCGATGGATGGCGGACGTGTGCTGCGCGCCCTGCTGGCGACGCGCATGGACCACGTCCACGCGACCCAGCTGGCGGCAACCATCGGCCAGGGCGTCGCCTTTGCTCTGGGGTTCATCGGCCTTCTGTACAATCCGATCCTGATCTTCATCGCCATCTTCGTCTATCTCGCCGCCGCTGCCGAGGCGCACATGGTCTCGATCCGCGAGATCTCGCGCGGCGTCCCCGTAAGCTCCGCCATGATGACCCGGTACGCGACGCTTACCCCCGATGCGCGCATCGAGGAAGCGGTGCAGACGCTCCTGCAAACCAACCAAAGCGAATTCCCGGTGGTGGACGGAGCCGGCAAGCTGGTGGGGCTGCTCGGGCGCAGCGATCTCATAGGAGCGTTGAAGCAGGGCGGCCCCGATGCCCGCGTCGGCGATGCCATGAACACGAGCGTCCCCACCGTGGGCTATCGCCAACGGCTTGATGAGGCCTTCCGCATCCTCCAGGAGAAGACCGCGCCCGCAGTGGCCGTCGTCGATCCCGCCGGGCGCCTGGTCGGGCTCATCACTTCGGAAACGATCGGCGAGATGCTGATGGTCTACGAGGCACTGCCCAAGGGCGTGCGTTTGGGGCCATGGAGCAGGCGCGTCGGTTAGACCGTCATGGCCGGGCTTGTCCCCTTAGAGCCGGCACGACGATAGAGCAAAGAAAAGGAGCAGGGATGAGCCAGGAGCTGCTGTATCAGGTCGATGATGCCATCGCGACCATTACGTTCAACCGGCCGGAGCGCATGAACGCGCTCACGCACGAGCTCGAAGCCGAGCTGCACCGCCGCCTGGATGAGGCCGATGCGGACCGCGCCGTACGCGTCATCATCCTCACGGGCGCCGGGCGCGCCTTTTGCGCCGGCTACGACCAGGCCCAGACGGGAAAGTCGGGCACGCGGC
Source organism: Xanthobacteraceae bacterium (assembly GCA_036513475.1). Classification (GTDB taxonomy): domain Bacteria; phylum Pseudomonadota; class Alphaproteobacteria; order Rhizobiales; family Xanthobacteraceae; genus VAZQ01. The sequence continues at coordinate 4,062 of DATBYX010000359.1, forward strand.
ACTCCGATCCGAAGGGAAAATCCCATGCCGAGTTCATTGAGTTCTGGCACCGCGTGGATGCAGGCCGGGTAGGCTACTGGACGCACATGTGGGGGCTGGGAAAACCGATCATCGCGGCAGTCAACGGCTGGGCGATGGGCGGAGGCTTCTGGTATCAGCTCGCCGCCGACATCACCATCGCCTCGGATCAGGCCGTGTTCGCGCAGCCAGAAGTCCGGCACATCTCGAATACGACCTTCCTCTTCGCCGCTTTGTGCGGCTGGAAGGCCGCCAACCGCTGGGCGCTGACCGGGGACCACTTCGATGCGCAGGAGGCGCTGCGCATCGGCATGGTCAACGAGGTGGTGCCGCATGAGGAGCTGATGGACCGGGCGCGCGCGCTTGCCAAGCGCATCGCGCTGGTGCCGGAACCGTCCGTGCGGCTCAACAAGGCGATCAACATGCTGGGCATTCAAGCTGCCGGCGTCCATTCCGGATTGCTGCTCGAAGGGACCCTCGGTGCGCTTGCCCACTCCTCCCACAACGAGTCTCGCGAGCGCCTGCTCGAGGCGCAGCGCACCGGCGGCCTCAAAGCCTATCTCGACATGCGCGACGGGCCGTTCCAGCCAGAGCCGATGGGACCGCGCTCCGCCAAAGGCCGGCAGAAGAAGACGGAGCGTTAAACATGAGCACCGCGGATGTGGATGAGGTCTGCGCCGCTTTGCGCGGCGTGTTGGCGCAAACACGCGGTCTCGATCGCCGTGATTTTGTCCGCGCCCTGACGGGCTCGCGACCACTGCGGCCGGCTCCACGGTGCTCTTCGCGATGCTTGCAAACATCGGCCGTAGCCAGGCCGAGCAGCCTGTCACCTATTTCGGCTATGGCGGCGCCTGGAAAGCGGCGATCACCCAGGCTTTCTTCGATCCATTCACCCGCAAGACCGGCATCCCGGTGCAATACCAGGAGCCGTACATCTTCGCGAAGCTGCGATCGATCTGGTCGGACTTACCGGCATGGAAGTCTACATCGCCGCGCGCACTGGCATGATGACGCCGATCGACTGGAGCGTAGTTGACAAGTCCGCACTCGATCCGAGGCAGCTGCATCTGGCCGGTGCTATCGGCTGCACCAGCCAATCCATGAACGTGTGCTACAGCAAGAAGAAATGGCCGGGTGCG
>DATBYX010000360.1:0-4562 GCA_036513475.1 Xanthobacteraceae bacterium
TTTTATCTAGTCGGAAGGCCGCGCATGTCATTTCGAATGCGACTCCCATGACACGCTTAGTTTCAGGATCAAATTTCAAGCCGTCCAAGAATTCGCTGATGGGCATGACCGTCTCCCGTTTCACAGGCGGGAGCGCAAGTAGCTCTCAGCCACCGGCGCCTGACCATGGGTCGCTGCCGGTGATGGGAGGAGCCTATACGCGTAATAAGGACAGTCAGCGAGTCAAATTTAGGGGACAGAAGCCTCCGGGTTAGGACAGCCTATGTCCCATCACCGTTCGTTTTGGGCTGAACCTGTTGGGGCCGTTCTTGCAGCACAGGCGCGAGCACCCGGTGCGGCGTCTCGTAGACGGTGGTGAGGTTCTTTTCGGCTTGCTGTGACAGTCGCATCCAGGACTCGGCCATGTGGATCAGCAAGACCCGGCTACGCGCGCTGATCGTTTCGTCTGCGATGCGTAAGCACTCTATGGCGTTACGCCGATACTCATCCGCTGCCATGGAACTTTCCCCGTGCCAAAGGGCTGGAAACTCGCCTGGCGCGGAAAGGTTCCCGCTGGTCGCATGGTAGAGGCCGCCCAACTGAGGCGGCGGTCCAAGAAAAAGCCCCGCGCTTCGGCGGGGCTAGGCTCTGACTCACAGGATGGTTGTGATCAAAAACCTACCAGTCCCATGTTGGTTCCCCCCGCGCGTATGGCGGGGCTTGTCTTTTGACGGCCATCAAGGCGCTATATGTCCGCTTTCGTACATAATACAGGCGCGGCTTATGGAGTGTCCTAGGGATCACCAAGGCCGCCCGGCCCCGCTAGGCTTGGTCCCATCCCCTAGCGGGGTTCGGTTTTGGCCCCGTCACGCCAACTGAGGCGGCCCTGTCAATCGTTCTCTTGCCGTCCGGTCACTTGCATCAACAATGTAAGTAGTCGGTCGGGTAACTCCTGAGGCAACTCGTACTGCAACCTCAACGCTTGGCCAATCCGGACTTGAATGTCGCGGTATGGCGTAGTCGGCCAAGATGGCCGTTCTGACTCAGGACGTGCTTGATTCCGATCCGAGGCCATTGTCGGGCTCACGACACACGGCCCTCAACCTAATCGGGTAAACGGCCCGGACGCCAGTGTTGTTCCTGGAACTCCCAAACAATCGGGGTTAGCAAAACGGGCCACTGTCCGTTCCAAAACCGGCCACTGCGGTCGGAAGCCGGCCAGTACCCTTCGGCGGCTTTGTCCTTGCCCGAATTTGCCCCTGTCTTCCTCGATCTCGACCGCGAGGAATCATGGCGATGCGGATCGCGTTGGCTACGGTGTCGGCTGGGCGCTTCTGACCCTGCGTCCCTTGGGCATAAGAATGCGAGAGTGTCTAGATGATCCGCGCCGTTGGTTGTCCCTATTTCCGCAGGGCATCGCGTGCTGCGTCGTCGTTCCGCAGGAGGAGCATGCAGCTCCGTTTCAGCCCGCTTCAATCCTCTTGGAGCGATCTTCAGCGCGACGGACCGCTCAATCAAAGCATGCTATCCTCATCCGCACCACCGAATGGGGGAAGCTGAATATGGAGATTCACATCCGGAGGCGAGAGCTTCTGGTCACGCTCGGCGCGGCGGCCATCGCCTGGTCGCGGATGGCGCGAGCGCAGCAAACCTCGACTCCGGTGATCGGATTACTGGACGCCGGCTCCGCCCGCAATCGCTCCGATGCTCTGGCGGCATTTCGCAGCGGGCTTGCCAGCGCCGACTACGTCGAGGGACGCAACGTCAGCTTGCAATTTCGTTATTCCGATGGTGAATTGGATCGCTTGCCCGAGCTCGCCCGCGATCTGGTACGCAATCACGTCGCGCTCATTGCGGCATTCGGGAATGCCGCGGCTCTTGCCGCGAAAGGCGCAACCCCGACCATTCCGATTGTATTCGCGAGCAGCGCTGACCCGGTCGCCGTGGGGCTTGTGAGCAGCCTTACCAGCCCCGGCCGGAACGTGACGGGGGTGAGCATCCTCAATCAGGAGCTGGAAGGAATCCGCTTGGAGCGACTGGTTGAGGTCGTTCCGCAGGCGACCACCATCGGCGTTCTGATCAATCCGGCGAGCTTGACCATAGATCCCAAGCTGCGCGCGCTGCAAACCGCCGCGCAGATCCTGGATCGGCGATTGCAGCAATTTCATGCACGAGGCCGGCAGGATTTTGAAGCGGTATTTGCGACTGCCGCGCAGCAGCGATTAGGCGCAATGCTAATCGTATCGGACACCGTGTTCTCCAACGAAAGCGCAGACCTCGGCCGCGCGGCGGCTGACCATAAAGTGCCTTCAATGGGCGCTTACAGCCCATTCACGCGGGCTGGCGGGTTGATGAGCTACGGCAGCGACCTCGGTGAGGCATACCGTGCGGTCGGAGCAACCGCGGCCCGCGTCCTCAGAGGAGAAAAGCCCGCCGATATATCGGTCCGGGAGTCCACGAAAGTCGAGTTCGTCATCAACCTGAAATCGGCCCAGGCGCTTGGACTGAAAATTCCACAACAGCTTATTGCCATCGCCAATGAGATCATTAAATGATGGTGAGATTTGGCTCCGGATATTTGAAATTTGAGGATGGCGGATCGGACGTCAGAGCGGCCTGCTTCTGCTCACTGTCCGTGCAGGTCTCTGATTGCGGCCACCGTCGCGGTTTGAAAGACCTCAACTACATCGAGTGGCCGCTATCTCGACCCCACCTATCCCTATCGCGGCGCTTTTCAGAAAGTCGAGATCCAACTGAGGCAGAAAGCTCCGATAGATCTTGCGATGCCAGCGACCCGACCGCGCTCGCAATCCTAGTGCCATTTGCGGACTGATGCATCGCAGCAAAGAGACCCTTCATTCGATAACCTCGTTAGTGCCCACGAGGAGCTTGTCCGGCACGTTGAGGCCGAGCGCCTTGGCGGTCTCGGCCTGCCTCATTCGCTGACACATCATCGGCGCGGGCGATCAGAGTCGGCACTTTCAGACCGATAGCGGCACCGGCCGTGAAATTCTGGACTGCTGGGCTAAGCAGAACGGTTCGGCTTCTAACTGGTCATTGCTGCGCTCGCGCCAGACGCTTGTCGCCGCCGAAGAATGGGCGCAAGGGGCCGCGCATTACCGCGTCGCGGTAGCTGCGCAAGTCCTCTTCGTCCATTGCCGTTCTGTTCGATTGTCCAGCTTCCGCTTTTACCGTAATCTTCGGCCCCAATAACACGGTCGTGCCAAGGCCGGCGTAAATGTAGCGATCACCAAAAGTCTGTTTCAGACTGGCAAAGGCGGGCTCACCGGTGCAATGAACCGGGGCGATATAGCGCACATTCCAGTTGTCACGCAGAGAAGCCGCGATGCTGCTGATCTGGTCGTCCTTCGCTGGCAATAAATGAGTGCCGCCCAAGACCAGATGTACCGGCTTGTTGAGTGTGCTCCTAGCCGCCTCGACAGTCATTTCGATTGTTGCATGACTACACCCGACAACGAGAACTATCCCATCGGGCGTATCGATCGCCAGCGATATTTCTTTCACCTCCAGGTCGACGCCCCAAGTGCCATTCAATAGGATGAGATGAAGGCCCGGCTCGACCTCGGTGGTCTTTGTGATCCAGGTGAAATTTGCTTCGGGCCATGGGCTGCCAAAACGTAGCGAATCGGGTGGTCTGCCGTCGAAATAGCGCATATCCGCAGGAAGGGACTCGTTGCGCCTGTAGAAGGTGCCTGGCAAAGCCGCGCCGAACACCCCGAAGTTCTCCTGCGGCGCATAAATTTTCACGCCGGGATTGACCTTCAATAGGTGATTTAGCCCACTGGTGTGGTCACCGTGGCGATGCGACACAACTGCGAAGTCCAGTTGCTTCAGATCGATACCCTTGGCCTCCACATTGTGCGCAAAGATGTCCGCATTATTGCCGGTATCGAACAGGATGCGCTTGCCACCATACTCAATCAGGGCAGAGAAGCCCCAATCTTTCGTCATCGTGGAGGTCTTACCAAAGGCATCGTAAAGGACGGTGATCTGGCCTGTGCTCGACTGCGGATACGCTGGCGAGGCGCCAATCCCTGCCGTCGCACAGATCGTCATTGCAGCTATTTTGAGAAGGATATTGTGTGCCATGCCATAACTCCCTCGACCGCGCGTGCGAATGCGTGTTGCTGAGAGCGGATGCCCGCCGAGAGCAAAATCGCTGCCCGTTTGCCCGCGAAGATTTCGGCCTGTCTCGCTTCAAGGGCAGCTCGTCATAAGCGTACGCGATACGGACGCGCAAGAAAATAGGCGTCGGCCGGCCGAGGCCTTTCTACCGATGGAATGGCCGCTTGGCGTCAATAGCCGGCGGTCCGGGACCAGGCACACACGCTTCCGCAGTAACCTCAGTAAGCGGACCCTCGGTGGCAGCAGGCTGGTGGTCTCTCAGGTGCCGCATCCGGACTCATGCGATGCGGCAAAAAAGCATGTCGCGGTAGGGACGCGAGTTACCTCGCGCCCCCCGCACAGATCCGTACATGAGACTTTCCCTCATACGGCTCCTACCTCGGGTCCGAACGCATCATCAAATACACGATGATACGCATGCGGCCATCGCGTGTGAC
>DATBYX010000361.1:0-11740 GCA_036513475.1 Xanthobacteraceae bacterium
CAGCCTGCGCGTCAAGCCGGGCGACAAGGTGACAACAGGCCAGGTACTCGGGCTGCTCGGCAATTCCGGCAATACCGACGCGCCGCATCTCCACTTCCATGTCATGGATGGTGCTTCACCGCTCCTGTCTGACGGCCTGCCGTATGTGTTTACATCCTTCACGGGTGAGGGCCGCGTCACTGACGAGCAACCGCTGTTCTCGGGCGGCGCTGCTACGATTGATCCCAATGCGCTCAGCGGACCCCACAAAAATCAGCTGCCGCTCAACCTCGAAGTCATCGGTTTCCCCAACTGACGGGCAAGTCGGACTTGCCCGACAGCTCATCTCTTCTGCTACACCATAATCACTGGCCTTGCCGCGCGATGAGCGCGGCCCTGGAGCTGGGAAGCCGAGCCTGACACAGTAGCGGTATGAGCTCGCGCAAACGCATCGTGATCTGCGGTGGTGGCGCGATTGGCGCCGCGATCGCCTACTTCACAAGCCGACAGGGCGCACGCCCGATCGTAATTGAGCGTCAAGAGGTTGCCGGCGCGGCCTCCGGCAAGTCGGGCGGCTTTCTGGCGCTCGACTGGTGCGGGGGCAGCCCGCTCGATCGATTCGCGCGGCGGAGCTTCGAGCTTCATCGCGAACTTTCCTCGGAGCTCGGCGATCCTTGGGGATATCGGCGTCTGACAACCTATGCCGGCTACGCCGCCGAGGACGATACCGCGCGCGGTCCGGGCGGGCGAGCGTGGCTCTCCGAGGGGGTCGCGATCACGAGTTGCCTCGGCTCGCCTGAGTCTACCGCGCTGGTCGAGCCCCACGCGTTCACGACAGGTTTGATGCGCGCGGCCGAGATGGGGGGCGCGCTGCTGCGGCACGATACGGTCGTCAACTTGGTGCGCAGCCCGAGCGGAGCCGTGTGCGGCGTCGCACTCGCGAGCGGCGAGATCGTCGAAGGCGACGCCGTTGTGATCGCGATGGGACCGTGGTCGATCCTGGCTGGGCGCTGGCTGCCGCTGCCAGCGGTGCTCGGCTACAAGGGCCATAGCTTGGTATTCGAAACGGGTGGGACCGTTCCTGCCGAGGCATTGTTCCTCGAGTACCGCGAGGCGAGCGACGAAATCCTGACCCCCGAGTTGTTTCCCCGCGCCGATGGCACCACGTGGGTGTGTGCGATCTCGACCATCGGGCCGCTGCCGATCGATCCTGCCGATGTCGCAGCTGACGAGGGTGCGCACGCACGGCTCGAAGCGCTGTGTCGGAATATCTCGCAGGCGCTCGCCGCGGCGCCGATCAAAGCGCGGCAGGCGTGCTTCCGGCCGGTCACCGAAGACGGCCTTCCGCTGATCGGTGCCGTGCCGGGTATTGACGGTGCCTACGTGGCGACCGGCCACAGTGTCTGGGGCATGCTCAACGCGCCCGCCACCGGCGAGGCGATGAGCGAATTGATCCTCGATGGTGCGGCACGGCGCGTCGACATCGCACGATTCGCGCCCGGGCGCTTGCCGCCGCATGACCCGGCGGGTCTGCGCGGCCGTTCAGGCGGACGCGTGCCATCCACAAGTCGAGCGCCTTTTTGCCTATAACCGATATCGCACGATCGAGGGAGTACTCACAGAACACGGGACCACGTGATATGGTCCTGGATGCGACAACGCGCTCCACGGCGAAATGCGTGGAGCTTGGCGCGACGACGCGTGTGCGCGGAGAATTCGATGAACGTCGCATCGGCCATTGCATTCGACTCGGCGGAACGCGAGTACAATGATGCCTGGAGCGCGCCATCAAGCACGCGGTTCGAGCTTCCGCCAGTAGACGTCAACATGATCCTCAAAGAGCGATATCGGCTCAGTCCCGAACAAACTCTGACGCGTGCCATGATCTGGGACATGGAGACCAAGAAGGCTTGGGATCCGCTCACCTACATTCCCTATGTGGTTTCGCAGGCGCGCTCATGGGGCCGAACGACCCTGCGCGATGGCTCCACGCGGTTCTGTCGGTCGTCATTGCAGCGGGGATGGATCACGCCGCAGGAAGGACGCGTCCTCGAGGACGTTTTCGTCAGCGACGCCAGGCAGACCATATATTTCCTCGGACGCCCGCAAATGGTTGAAGAAAGCGGCAAGGCTCTCGTGGCGAGTCCCTTTCAGCCCCTGTTTCATGTCCGCCACCGCGTTGGCGGGTCGGAGCAGGCACCTTTGAATCTCTGGAGCATCGTCCTCCTGACGAATCCGCCGGAGCCGCGCTACTGCGAACCGTTCGAGCAGATGGTGCAAGCAGGTTTGCTGCCGGGGTTCATTGAGATCTACATCGAACGGGATCTTAAGCTGAAGTTGAGTCGCATCCGACCGTGATCTGCTGGAAGATCTACACTGCCGTCATCTCCCGGTCTGAGCGTGGAGAACGACAGGGTGCCCACCCCGCAGATTGAACCCCAAGCCTCCCGGCCGGTCGGACAGGTCAATGCGGTTTCCACAGCGCTCGGTGGATTGATCGCCACTGCCGCAGCGCTCGGCATCGGCCGCTTCGTCTACACGCCGATTCTGCCGCCGATGATCGAGGCTCTAAAGCTCAGCAAGTCAGAAGCGGGTCTGATTGCCTCCGCAAATTTCGTGGGTTACCTGATCGGCGCGTTGCTTGCGGCAATGCCGCGACTGCCTGGTTCTCGGCGCCTGTGGCTGCTCGGATCACTCGCGGTCAGTGCCGCCACTACGGCCGGGATGGGACTAGGGCAGACCTTCGCGGCATTTCTAATTCTACGGTTCGTTGGCGGTGCCGCGAGTGCGTTCGTGCTGATCCTTGCGTCGACGGTGGTGCTGGAGCATCTGGCTGAAGCTGAACGCAACGAACTATCTGCCGTTCATTTCGCTGGCGTCGGCACGGGCATTGCGATCTCAGCCGCGCTCGTGGCCGCCTTGCTCCACCTCGGCCAAGGCTGGCGGGCGCTGTGGCTCGCGAGCGGTGTGCTGTCACTCGCGGCCTTGCTCGCGGCGGCGTTGCTGCTGCCGCGCTTCGCTAACTCGACAACGCAGACTGGGAAACAAACGAGCGGTGTCGCGTCTCCTGGCCTGCAGCGTCTGATCGTAGCCTACGGCTTGTTCGGTTTTGGCTATATCATCACAGCAACCTTCCTTGTCGCCATCGTACGAGCCACTTCGGCAATCCAGGCACTCGAGCCGTTGATTTGGATCGTCTTTGGCATGGCCGCCGTGCCCTCCGTTGCGCTTTGGGCGCGGATCCAAACGGCTCTTGGCATCCCCACGACGTTCGCAATCGCTTGCGTCGTCGAGGCGGCAGGTGTGCTGGCAAGCGTCTTGTGGCCAACGACTTTAGGCATATTTCTTACGGCAATTCTTGTCGGCGGGACATTCATGGGGCTTACTGCGCTCGGCTTAATGGAGGCGCGCGCGCGTACGTTCGGAGATGCCCGTCGTGCCCTCGCGCTAATGACCGGCGCCTTTGGGCTCGGACAGATCGTTGGTCCGCTCTTTGCTGGAATCGCCTCGGATCGCCTGGGTAGTTTCACCGCACCTTCGATCGTCGCGGCACTCGGGCTCGTCATCGCTGCACTGCTTGCCTTGAATTAAGCTGAGACCACGAGACGCTGTCCTGCCGGTACGATTAGCCAGCGAGCCGGTCCAGGTCGTCTCGATGACGTAAGCCGCGCCATCCAGCCCGCTGATGCGTCCCCCGTTGTGGTGGGTTATGCCGTACAAGTCGGCTGTCAGCAGCCGACTTGTACGCCTGACGCACCCTACAGGGCCGTAACTCACCCGAGGATACGCTCGAAGCACGCTCTGACCTTGGCCTGCGTCTCACCCAGAAATGCCTCGAGGGTCTTGAAATCGGGAACGTCGGCGGCACGGGCGAGCAGCGTGATCAGCGCCGGCGAAGCTGTCGCGGGATCGAAGGGTCGCGGCAGACACAGGCGCAAAATCTGCGTGAGAGCATGATAGAGGCGCACCGCAGACCGGAGCACTTCGGCATCTTGCGCCTCGATTACCCCTAGTCGGGATGCCTTCTCGATGACGCGTGCGGTCGACGCATCGAGAATTTCTGGCAGTTCCGCGGCATGAATGAGCTGCAAGTACTGCGCGATGAACTCGATATCAGTCAGGCCGCCTGCGGCATATCTCAGGTCCCATGGATCCCCCTCGCCCTTCTCGGTTGCAATCGCGCGCCGCATTTCGATCACATCGGCAGCGATTGCCCCCGAATCACATCGCCGGGTCAAGACTGTGCGGATCACATCTGCGACTCGCTTGGCGAACTGCGGGGACGAGGAGGAGATAACGCGCGCCCGGGTGAGCGCCATATGCTCCCATGTCCAGGCGTCCTTTTCCTGATACTCGGCAAATCCATCGATCTGAGTGGCGAGCGGCCCGGAGCGGCCAGAAGGGCGCAGCCGCATATCCACGGGGTAAAGCACGCCATAATTTGTCTGAGCGGTGAGCGCGCTGATCAGGCGCTGCGTCAGTCGCGTGAAATATTGCGGCCCATAAAGCGGGCGCGGTCCGCTCGACGCAGGTCGTCGGGGATCAAAGTCGTATACGACTATGAGATCGAGATCCGAGGTGGACGTCATTTCACGACCGCCAAGCTTTCCAAGCGCAAGAATCGCGATCTGCTGGCCCGTAATCCGGCCGTGCTGCTGCACAAAGTTCGCCTCGGTGGCGTGGTGCAAGGAGCGAACCAGAGCATCGGCAAGTCGGGCAAACGCCTCGCCCGCCTGGTCCGCCGAGGCGGTACCTGAAAGAATGCGAATTCCGATCAGGAACATCTGCTCCTGGGCGAAGATTCTGATGCGATCGAGATGCTCCTCATAGGAGACCGCCTGTCTGATCGATCGTTCGAGGGCCGTTGCCAGTTCCGATTCCTCCGGTAGTGCCCCGAAAAAAGAGGGGTCAACGACCGCGTCCATGACTTCCGGGAATTGCGCAAGGCTGTCTGCAAGACGCGGCGCACTGCCAAGAAGCAGCGCCAGCAACGCGATCAGATCGGGATTTTGCCGCAAGAGAGAAAACAGGCGCCCGCCGCCGTGCAGTGCTGCGAGGAACCGATCGAAAGCCACGACAGCATTGTCGGGATTGGGAGAACTCGCGAAATGCCGGAGCAGGAGTGGAACAATCTGGCTGAGCTGCTCGCGCGCGAAGCTCCCCCTCAAGGCGCCATATGCCGATGTATTCCAGCGCCGCACCAGAGCGGATGTCTGGAGCGGTTCCCGAAAACCCATCGCGGAGAGCCGGTCGAGCGTTTCGCGATCGTCCGCATCCGGTGGAAAGTTCAACTCCGCGGCAACGCCGCCGGCCGGCAAGGCGTGCTCGAAAAGACTTCCGTAATGCCGCTGCACATTCCGCAAATGAGTTAGCAGCGCCGCGGCAAACCGATCGCGGCCGGAGAAGCCTGCAAACCGCGCGAATTGGTCCATCTGGTCGCGGTCTGCGGGCAACGTGTGTGTCTGCTCGTCGGCAACCATCTGCAGCCGGTTTTCGATCGCTCGCAAAAAACGGTACGCCGAGCCGAGATCGGCATGCGCCGTCGCATCGATCCAGCCGCCATGCCGCAGCGCGTCGAGGGTGGTCAGAGTTGGCCTGGTGCGCAGCTCCGGGTGCCGGCCGCCAGCAATCAGTTGCTGGGTCTGGACAAAGAATTCGATCTCGCGGATGCCGCCGCGACCCAACTTGATGTTATGCCCCTCGACGGCAATCTCCTCATGCCCGCGATAGGCATGAATCTGCCGTTTCATGGCATGCACATCCGCAACGGACGCGAAATCCAGATACTTGCGCCATATGAAAGGCGACAGGTCGATGAGAAGCCTCTCGGCAGCCTCAAGGTCGCCCGCGCACGGGCGGGCCTTGATCAGCGCCGCACGTTCCCAATTCTGACCTCGGCTCTCGTAGTAATCGACCGCGGCCGGCGTGGATATGGCAATCTGAGTGGAAGAAGGATCAGGCCGCAGCCGCAGATCGATGCGAAACACGTAACCGTCAGCTGTGCGCTCTTGCAGCAGTTTTACCAAATTCCTGGTCAAGCGTAGATACATTGCAGCGGGCTCTGCCCCTGTAATGATCGCACCGGGATCATAAAAAACGATCAGATCGATATCGCTCGAATAGTTGAGCTCGTTGGCCCCCATTTTGCCCATGGCGAGCACGATGTAGCCCGACCGCGCTTGATCCGGCGGTTCCGCGCGCTTGAGCTTGCCGCGTATGCGCGAATCCATCAGCAGGTAGCGCACCGCCGAGTCGACCGCCGCGTCCGCCAGTCTGGTTTGAGCGTCGATGAGGTGCGTGATGGGCCACACCTCCCCGAGATCGGCAAGCGCAATCAGTAGCGCCCCATCTGCTTTCATCCGGCGCAACCGGCGCATGACCTCCGCATCGTCACGCGCTTGCACAATTGCATTCTTTGCATCGAAAAGAATCCGTTCAAAGCGGTGCTCGGGCTCTTGCTCCAAGAGCTCGGCAAGCCGAGACGGTGAGGCTTGCACCAGGTGCCAAAGGTGAGGCGAGCCGCGGGCAAGCGCGGCAAGCAGGGTGTGGAGCATGGGTTGCTCGGCGCTTAGCTGCTTGATCGTCTTTCCAGCCGGCGTCTGCGCTATGTCCTCAAACCAATGTTGGATGACCGCATCGTCCGTGGCCACCGGGATGAGATCGGGTGCGCGGGCTATGCGCTGCCACAAAGCTGCCTTTCCGCACTCCGCGTCCTGATCAGCTCGAGTATTTGCCGATTCAGCCATGATTCTCCTTGCAGCCGCCGGCGTCGAGCTGAGAGGACGGGAACGTGCGAAGGCGGATTAGTTTAGCAAACCAACTCGGCGTAGACGATTTGGCTGCGGGCCGATCCACTAATCCTGACACGGGAGCCGCATGGTATACATTCTCGCGAGCGCGATCGGTGGGACACTTTACATCGGAGTCACAAGCGATCTTGTTCGCCGTGTGTACTAGCACAAGACGGGCGCGGTACCCGGGTGAGCCGGAATCCAGTAACCAAAGCGGTTGGTGCTTACATGCCGGCCGTCGATTACTGGGGCCCGGCTCGCGCAAGCCCGGTTGAGCCGGGCTCGCTTGGCCGGGACGACAGCCACAGTTAGCTCGCGAAGTCGAGTTAGAGGGCGGGGGACTATTGCGCCAGGGCTGCGTGGCCGCTGCGGGGAAGTGAGACTACGGTCTTGAGACCGGGGCGGTTATCCTCCAACCTCAGCTCACCGCCATGTAGTCGCGCGACTGCGGATGCAAGGCTGAGCCCAAGGCCGGAACCGGGAAGGGACCGGCTCTGCTCGAGTCGCACAAAGCGTTCCATCGCGCGGCCGCGGTCCGCTTCCGGGATACCGCGGCCTGTATCGGCGACCGTAAGCTGGATTCGCTCGCCGTCCGGAACGGCCGTGATCACGATTTCCGGTTCCGCTCCATTCATCTCGATTGGAGTGGAAACGCCGTATTTGATCGCGTTGTCAACCAGATTGGCCAGCGCCTGACTTATGAGCTCTCGGTTACCCTTCAGCGGGACAGGAGCCGGGGCCTCGACCCGTAGGCGAATGCCTTTCTCATCAGCCACGGGTTCATACAATTCGCCCACGCCGCGCGCGATCTCGGCCGCGTCCACGTCGATCATTCCATCGCGAGCTTGCCCCGACTCCGCCCGCGCTATCATCAGGAGCGCGTTGAAGGTTCGAATAAGCGCGTCGGATTCCTCGATCGTACCCTCCAGCGCGCGGCGGTATTGCGATTCGTCCTCGGCCAGGCGCAGCGCTTCTTCACATCGGTTGCGCAGCCTGGTGAGCGGTGTTTTCAGATCATGGGCGATGTTATCCGACATCTCCTTTAATCCGTGCATGAGCCCCTCAATACGCTCCAGCATATCATTGAGATTACTTGCGAGACGATCGAGCTCATCGCCCGTACCAGCGATCGGAAGGCGCCCGGTAAGATCGCCTTCCATGATTTGGCGAGTGGTGTCGGTCATTGCATCGACACGCTTGAGCACGCGGCGCGTCACAAAGAGACCTCCGGCAACGCCCAGCACGATGACAACAGCCAGTGACCACCGGCCTGCCGCCAGCACGATGTCACGCAGGCGCTCGCGCTCTTCCAGATCGCGGCCGACCAGCAGTCGGAATCCTGCCGGCAACTGAAACACGCGAACCAGCGCGTGATGCTGCGTTCCGTCGAGATCGTCCAGTCGGCGGTAGGCCGTTTCCTCCCAACCAGTCGAGTTGAGAACTCCGGCGGAGAGCGAGCCCACATTCCCGGCAAGCCCCTCCCCTGCGGGAGTCGTCAAGAGATACAGGCTTGATCCGGGCCGGCGCGATCTTGCTTCCACGATGAAAACCAGGCGGCGGATGCCGCCTTGCCGATATTGTTCTGCGAGTCCGGTAATTTCGGCGTCCACCGTTTGGGTGATCTGCTCGGTGATAAGACGTCGCGTATTCCAGGCGAAATAGCCGAGCAGGAACACGGCAAACACGGCAAAAATGCTCAGATAGACCAGCGTCAGCTTGAACGCGGTCGTGCGCAGAAGCTTGCCGAGGGCCGTCATTCAATACCGCCGTCTCGCCCATCTCGAGATGGGCAGGCAGTTACCTACCTGTCGCGAATTACGTACCCTGCACCGCGCACCGTGTGGAGCAATGGTTGAGCAAAGCCCTTGTCGATCTTCGATCGCAAGCGCGAAATGTGCACGTCGATGACGTTGGTCTGGGGATCAAAATGATAATCCCAGACGTTCTCCAACAGCATGGTGCGCGTCACCACCTGGCCCGCATGCTTCATAAGATATTCGAGCAGGCGGAATTCGCGCGGCTGAAGAATGATCTCTTCGGCGCCCCGCACGACTTGATGCGACAGCCGGTCAAGCTGCAGATCCCCGACGCGATAGACCGTTTCCTCACGGCCGCCCCGCCTGCGAGCCAACACTTCCGTGCGCGCGAGAAGCTCTGAGAAGGAGTAGGGTTTGGGCAGATAGTCGTCTCCGCCCGCCCGCAAACCTTTCACCCGATCATCCACTTGGCCAAGCGCCGACAGGATGAGAGCCGGCGTCTCAATCCCCTTGCTGCGCAAGGTTCCGATCAGCGAGAGCCCATCCAGCCTGGGCAGCATGCGATCAACGATCAGCACGTCGTACTGTCCATTGAGTGCCAGAGCCAGGCCTTCTTCGCCATCGGGCGCCAATTCAGCCATATGCCCCACCTCTCGAAATGCCTTGGCGAGGTAGTCGGCCGCATCGCGATCATCTTCGATAATCAGAAGACGCATGAGGAATTTCCGATCTCTCGCAGAAAAGAGCTCCCGGTCGGAAATAGCAGGACTGGATGATGTGATCATAGCGGCGAACTCGCGCAATGTCCCCCACGGGGGTATGCAAAGGGGCGGCGGTTTGACCCGCCGCCCCTCAGCCCACTCCATACCGGCGGGGGCGACGAATGCCGGCACAGAGCTGGAAGGGAAGAAACGAGCGGCACGCCACCCGCTTCTGAGGTAAACTGCCTGCCGGGCAGGACTGCCCGAGGACGGTCCATAACTCTCACGCGCGGCCGAGCGGCAGTGCGACGAATTTGGTGCTATCGCCGGACTTCACACGCATAAGCACCGAACGCTTTCCAGTCTTTTGCGCGTCATTGAGGGCGCTGCGCACATCACTGGGGTTAGCAACTTTCTTGCCGCCGACCTCCAGAATGACGTCCCCGGTCTGAAAGCCGTGCTCGGAAGCAATGCCGGTCGGATCTACCTTGGTCACCACGACACCTTCGGGGCCACTGCCAGCCACCTGGCCCGCCGGTGCAAGCGACAGCCCAAGCCGGGGCACCTCGCCGCTGCTCGGCGTCGCGTGTTCGGGAGCTGTTGCGCGCGCTTCACGCTGGTTGGGCAATTCGCCGAGGGTCACCGAGAGGCTCTTCTCCTCCCCTTTGTGCCACACCATAAGATTGACCAATGTGCCCGGAGGAATGGAGCCGATCTGCTTTGCAAGATCGCGCGCATCCTTCACCGACGCTCCGTTCACGGCAGTGATGACGTCGCCCGCCTCAACGCCCGCCTTGGCTGCCGGCCCGTTCGCTTGCGGATCCGAAACCAGCGCACCTTCGGCTTTCTTGAGACCAATGTTCTCCGCAATCTCGGGCGTTACTGGCTGGATCTGCACGCCGATCCAACCGCGGGTCACTGTTCCCTTGTCCTTGAGCTGGGCGACCACGGAGTTCACGGTGCTTGCGGGAATGGCGAAAGCAATGCCGACCGAGCCGCCGGAGGGCGAAAAAATGGCCGTGTTCACGCCAATGACGTTGCCGTCCACATCGAAGGTGGGCCCACCGGAATTGCCCTTGTTGACCGGAGCATCGATCTGAATGAAGTCGTCGTATGGGCCGGCGCCGATGTCACGCCCTCGTGCAGAGACGATGCCGGCAGTAACGGTGCCGCCCAGTCCAAACGGGTTGCCGACAGCCAGAACCCAGTCCCCGATTCGGGGCGCCTGGTCCGAAAGCTTCACAAACGGAAAATCACTACGGCCCTCGACCTTGATCAGGGCCACGTCCGTGCGCGGATCCGTTCCTATCACCTTCGCCGCGTACGTCTTTCCGTCATCAGTCGTGATCTCGACCGTGTCGGCCTTGTCCACCACGTGGTTATTAGTCACGGCATAGCCGTCGGCTGTAATGAAGAAGCCTGAACCCTGGCCGGTGACGAGACGATTGTGCGGCGCGGGCCGCTCATCCGGGAGCGTCCCTTCCGGCAGTCCGAAGCGTCGAAAGAACCGCTCCATCGGTGAGTTTGGAGCAAGCGGCGAATTGCCCTCGAACCCCATCATCCTTGCACCGGCATCGAGCTTGACTCGCACCGAGATGACCGCGGGCTTTACCTTCTCGACGATGTCGGCAAAGCCGACCGGACGCTGAACCGTTTGGGCGTGAGCAGTATTGGGCCAAGCGGAGCTGCTGTTCTGATGAAGGCCGAAGTTGGCGCCGCTGAAAAGAATAGTCCCGCCCAATGCAGCGGCACTGGCGAGCAAAGCGACGCGGCGCGCCGAGCGGTTACGTGAGTTGTTGATCATGGGATAGCTCCTATCCTGCGGGTCCAGATTTTCGAAGCGTCTCATCGAGGCTGCCGCAGTGCAGACCGCGTCAGGGCGCCCCCGCCTTTGGCAGACAAAATGGGGATGTGCTCCTTACAGGGTGCTGACGGCAAAATT
This sequence comes from Xanthobacteraceae bacterium, assembly GCA_036513475.1. GTDB lineage: Bacteria > Pseudomonadota > Alphaproteobacteria > Rhizobiales > Xanthobacteraceae > VAZQ01. Next base: position 11,171 of record DATBYX010000361.1, read on the forward strand.
AAACTTTCGTAATGCGTGAGTCGTAGGGTGCGCAAAGGCGCGCACTGCGTAACCTTGAGCGCGCGCCGTGCGCACGCGGTCGGCATCGCAGCCCCTCTCCGCGTGGGCACGGCGCGCGAGGTCTTTGAACGCGCGGAGATATGGGAGAGGCGCGCCTTTGCCCACCGTACATTGACCGGAGTCTACTCCAGCCTCAGACACCATCGCGGCGCAAGATCTCGGAAAGCCGCGTTTCCTCGTGCGGCGTGAGATCCGTGTCGGGCTTAGCCGGTTTGCGTGAAAGGAGAACGAACACAAATACGCCGATCAAGAGAATGCCAATGGGGGTGAGCCACAAGATTGCCGTATGTGCGGAAAATCGCGGGCGCAGCAGGACGAACTCGCCATACCGAGCGACCAGGAAATCGATCACCTCCTGGTTCGAATCGCCGGCCTGCAGACGCTCTCGGACGAGCAGGCGCAAGTCGCGAGCAAGCGGCGCGTCCGAGTCGTCGATCGATTGATTTTGGCAGACCATGCAACGCAGTTCCTTGGTGAGCGTGCGTGCCCGCACCTCAAGCTGCGAATCGG
>DATBYX010000362.1:0-22331 GCA_036513475.1 Xanthobacteraceae bacterium
CCATCAAGGCGCTCATCAGCGCCACAAGCCCGCGCACGGGGTTCTCGGCACGTGCGGGATAGGCGACGTGGCCCTGCTTGCCTTTGACGACCAGGACGCCATTGAGCGAGCCGCGCCGGCCGATCTTGATGGTGTCCCCGATCGCATCCGTATTGGTCGGTTCTCCAAGGATGCAGTGGTCGAACTGTTCGCCTCGCTCCCGCGCCCAGGCCAGGAGCTTGACTGTGCCATTCACTGCAACGCCTTCTTCATCTCCGGTGATCACGAACGAGATCGATCCCTTGGGCTTGCCGCCGCGCGCCGCGAGGTGTTCGAGCGTGGCCGCCATCGCACAAGCAATGCCGCCCTTCATGTCGACGGCGCCGCGGCCGTAAAGCGTGTCCCCTGTGATCTCGCCTGCGAACGGAGCATGGGTCCAGGCCGCCGTTTGGCCGGGAGGCACTACATCGGTGTGACCGGCGAAGACGAGATGCGGACTGGTGTTTCCGATCCGCGCATAGAGGTTTTCGACCGGAAGCGTTCCGGGTTGCGCGAAGACGGTGCGATGGACCTCGAATCCGGCGTCTTTGAGCACAGCTTCGATCAGGGCAAGCGCACCCCCCTCCGCTGGAGTCACTGACGGGCAGCGGATGAGGTCGCGGGCGAGAGTGACGGGATCTGCGGCCATGTGCAGTCTCAATCCCGCAACAGCTCGTTGATCGATGTTTTGGCTCGGGTGCCTTCATCAACCCGCTTCACGATGACAGCACAGTAGAGGCTAGGGCTCACAGCAGCGTTCTTGCTCGCCTTGCCCGGCAGCGAGCCCGGAACGACTACCGAATAGGGCGGCACTTCCCCCTGGAAGATCTTGCCGGTTTCGCGCTCAACGATGCGCGTGGAAGCGCCGATGAACACGCCCATGGAAAGCACTGAGCCTTGGCGCACAATGACGCCCTCTGCCACTTCCGAGCGCGCGCCAATGAAACAGTTGTCCTCAATGATGACCGGCCCCGCCTGCAACGGCTCGAGCACCCCGCCAATGCCCGCACCTCCTGAGATATGGCAATTCTTGCCGATCTGCGCGCAGGAGCCGACGGTCGCCCAGGTGTCGATCATGGTGCCGGAATCAACGTAGGCGCCGAGATTGACGAAGCTCGGCATCAGCACCACGCCGGGCGCGATGAACGCCGAGCGTCGCACCACGCAATTTGGCACAGCGCGAAACCCGGCGGCCCGAAACCGCGTCGCATCCCAGCCTGCAAATTTCGAATCAACCTTATCCCACCACGCTGCGTTGCCCGGGCCGCCCGCGATGACACCCATGTCGTGGAGCCGGAATGAGAGCAACACTGCCTTCTTGAGCCACTGGTTCACCTCCCAGTGGCCATTCGACCCGCGTTCTGCCACGCGCGCTTCACCCCGGTCGAGCAGATCCAGAGCCGTGTCCACCGCCTTGCGCACCGCGCCCGTGGTGGTGGGCCCGACGGAGTCGCGATGCTCGAAGGCATCCTCAATGATTGTTGCAAGCTCTGCATGTGACATGGGCGATATCTATCTCTGGCTGATTGCTCTTAAAAAGGCGGTGAGATTGTCCGTGACGTGATCGACATGAGGCGCATCGCGGCCTTCGAGCTCCCACTCCTCGCGGAACACTTCGCGGGAATGCTCCGGGACGACCAGGACGGTGGTCATGCCAAGCGCGTGCGGAACGGCAAGGTTTCGCGCCAGATCCTCGAACATCGCGGCGGTTGCAGCCTCGATCTTCAGCGCCTCGAGAAAGCGATCATAGGTTTGCGGCGACGGCTTTGGTTCGAGCTCCGCTGCGATGATATCGAACACGTCCTGGAAGTGCCGCTCGATCTCGAGTCGTGCGAGCACCGCGTCGGCGTGGCGGCGCGTGCCGTTGGTCAAGATGACCTTGCGGCCTGGAAGCTTCTCAATCGCGTCACCCAAGGCCGGATTCGCCTCAAGCGGCGAGTGATCGATCTGATGCACGAAATCGAGAAAATCATCAGGTCGCATGCCATGCTCGGTCATCATCCCGCGCATGGAAGTGCCGTAGCGTTTGTAATAGTCCTTCTGCAGCCGGAACGCTTCTTCATGGGTGACTTTCAGGAAATCCGCGATGTAGTCGCGGATGCGTTCGTCCACCTGCTGCCAGAGATTGACGTTGTGCGGGTAAAGCGTGTTGTCGAGATCGAAGATCCAGGTCTCGACGTGCTCGAAGCCCCTCGGGCACCGGTTGCTCGAAGGGTTCATGCCGCAACGGTTTGATCCGCAACGATCCCGCGCAGCGGCCGGTCGAAGAGCAGGATGATCGCGCCGGCAAGCGCGGCAATGCCAGCAATCATCAGGAAGAACATGACTTTGTCCATTCCGCTCCAGAAGCTGCCGAGCCAACCCGCTAGGAAATTGCCGGCAAAGCTGGTCGCAAGCCACAGTCCCATAAGCATCGAGACCATGCGCACGGGAGCAAGCTTGGACACGAGCGATAGTCCGATCGGCGAGATGTAGAGCTCGCCGAGGGTAATGACCACGAAATAGGCGAGCAGCCACAACCAGCTCGCCTCGTCCCCGCCGGCATTCCAGGCTGCCGCGGCCATGATGAGGTTGGCGATCGCCACCCCGAGGCAACCGAGCGACATTTTCGTGATCGTTCCGGGTTCAGTGCCTCGTTTGGCTTGGCGGGACCAAAGTCTGACCAAGAAAGGCGTGAAGGCGATGATCAAAAGAGGATTGAACGCCTGGAACCAGGTGATCGGGATCTCCCCGTGCCAGAAAAGGAGATCGATATAGCGATTGGTGTGATCGTCGGCCCACAACACGATCGTGTTGCCTTGCTGCTCATAGGTTGCCCAGAACAAGGTCGTCGGTGCGAACAGCAGGAGGAGCGCAACAATCCTGAGCCGCTCTCGGCGGTCCAAAGGTCCGTCCGCATTGTCCGTGCGCTTGATCCGGTGAAGCTCGTCCGGCGGCAGTATCCGCAGAGCGCGAATGTAAATGAGAAGTGCGATTGTCATGCCGATTCCGGCAGCGGCAAACCCGTAGTGCCACGCGATCTCTTCACCCAGCGTACCGCAAATCAACGGCGCGAGAAGGGCGCCGACATTGATGCCGACGTAGAAGATCGAGTAGGCGCGGTCGCGTCTGCGGTCCCCGGGCGCATAAAGTCCGCCCACCTGGGCGGACATGTTGGGCTTGAATGCGCCATTGCCAAGGATGAGCAAAGTCAGCGCGAACAGAAAGAGCGGCTCGAACGCCATCATAAAATGGCCGATCGCCATCAGCCCCGCCCCCAGAAGGATGGTGCGGTGCTGGCCGAGCACGCGGTCGGCAAGGAGACCGCCGAACAGCGGCGTCAGATAAACGAGCCCGGTGTAAAGGCCATAAATGTGGGAGGAGAGGGGCTGTGGGCCGAGAGGCCCGACGAGCATTTCGAAACCGTGTTTGAGCGCGTCCAATCCAATGACGGCCTCGGCATGGCCGGGCAGCAGCAGCGTTCTCACCATGTAGAGAACCAGAATCGCGCGCATGCCATAATAGGAGAAGCGCTCCCACATCTCGGTCGCGAACAGGAAAGTCAGCCCGCGAGGGTGCCCAAACAGATCCGGCGTGCGAACCGGAATGCCCTCACGCGCCTGAACGGAACTCACCATGGGATTTGCTCGGATGAGTGACTGGATGTGGCGGCTGCAGGGGTGTGATCACCCCGTCTACTCGAGCCCTGCTTAACCATTAAACTGCGACATTGCGCAACAGCCCTCCCGGTCGCACGGGTCGCAACTGGCTGCTACTGTTCTGTCATTCCGGGGCCGCGAGCACTCGGATCGGCGCTACGCGCCGTCCGAGCACAGGCTCCGCGAGCGGAGCCCGGAATCCATGACTACAGGTCATGCAGATTGCGACGAACGTGTGATCGCCTGCATCGTCTGGGGTTATGGATTCCGGGCTCGCTGGCAAGTCGGTACGGCCGACTTGCCAGCGCCCCGGAATGACGGCCAAGTGAAAACTTGCGACCCATTAGCGATCAGTTGCGGAACGGTTCTTGGGAGGGAGCAACGCCCATGCCGAGATCCAGGCGGACCTATGTTACGCTTGCCCTTGGCTTGGCGGCGATCCTGGCAAGGTTGCCCGCGCAGGCGCAGGAGCGCGCAGCCGATTACCCCAATCGCCCCATCCACATGGTGGTGGGCTTTGCCGCCGGCGGGGGCAACGACCTTTTCGCGCGCCTCGTAGGACAGAAGCTTTCCGAAAACATCGGACAGCCGGTGATAATCGAGAACAAGCCGGGCGCCGGCGGGCGGCTGGCGGTAGAGTACGCGATGGCACAGCCGGCGGACGGCTACACTCTGGTGGTCGGCGCTACCGGCCAGATGGCGATTGCGTCGGCGATCTACCCCAGGCTGCCGTACCATCCCACGAAGACCTTTATCCCTCTGACCATGATCGCCGCATTTCCGCTGATCCTGGCGGGACCCCTCAACGACACCGTCAAATCAGTGAACGATCTGGTGGCGTGGGGAAAGGCCAATCCAGACAAATCCAACTATGCGACGTCCTCCCCCGCGTTCACGATCACCACGGAGCTGTTCAAACTCAAGACGGGAATGCCCGCTCAGCCCATTCCCTACAAGAGCAGCAACGAGATGATGCTCAGCATTGCCGGAGGGCAGACTCTGTTCGCGATTGCCGATGGGCCACCAACGGTCCCGCTGGTGCTCGGTGGAAAAGTCCGCGCACTTGCAGTCACTGGAACTGCACGCTCGTCCGAGCTGCCGGAGGTACCCAGCATGGCGGAGGTCGGGCTCCCTGACGTCAACATCAGCCTGTGGAGTGGGCTATTCGTTCGCGCGGGCACACCCGCACCGATCGCGAGCAAGCTGGAATCGGAGCTGCGGCACTCCCTTTCGGATCCCGGCGTGCGGGAGAAGCTCAAGGCGATGGCGGTCAATCCGGGCGGCGGTCCCGGCGATGAGTTCCGCCAAAGGATCGACGCGGACATCAAATCTTTCAGCGATATAGTGAAACTGGCAAACCTGAAATTTGAGGATTAGTCTCAAGGCTTGGGGAAGACTCGGAGGGAGTCCATTGCCAATGGCTCGGTGCCTGCGATAGCGTGAACCTGCTCGGGCGAGCACGCGGGCAAAGAGCAGAACACAGAGTGCAAGTCCTGCCGCGCCGCCCTATGATGCGCCTCTGATTTGTGCCGCCCGAGCGCTTGACGCCGTTCAGACGTCTACCATCTCCTCGTCCGCGAATTCCGCGCGCTCCTGAATGAAGGCGAAGCGAGCTTCGGGCTTGTTCCCCATGAGCCGCTCGACGGAGCTGTCGGTCTTCTTACGGTCGTCCTCCACCACCACCCGCAACAGGGTGCGCTTTCTTGGATCCATGGTGGTCTCCTTGAGCTGGGCGGACAGCATCTCACCCAGCCCCTTGAAGCGGCTTATCTCGACCTTGGCGTTGGCATTGAATTCCTTCTTGATCAGCTCCTGCCTGTGCCTTTCATCGCGCGCATAGAAGACCTTACCGCCATGGCTGAGCCGGTAGAGAGGTGGCACCGCGAGATAAAGGTGACCATTGTCGATCAGCTTGGGCATCTGGCGGTAGAAGAACGTGATCAGCAGCGATGCTATATGGGCGCCGTCCACATCGGCGTCCGTCATGATGATCACTTTCTCGTAGCGCAGCTCCTGCTCGCGGTAATGCACGCCCGTACCCGACCCCAGCGCTTGCACCAGATCGGAAAGCTGCTGGTTCTGGGCGAGCTTGTCTTTGCCCGCGGAGGCGACGTTGAGGATCTTGCCGCGCAACGGCAGGATCGCCTGAGAAGCGCGATCGCGCGCCTGTTTGGCGGAACCGCCCGCCGAGTCCCCCTCGACGATGAAGATCTCGGAACCCTGGGCCGCCGTGTTCGTGCAGTCCGCGAGCTTGCCGGGCAGGCGCAGCTTGCGCACCGCAGTCTTGCGGGCAATCTCCTTCTCCTGCCGGCGGCGAACACGCTCCTCCGCCCGCTCGATCACGAAGTCGAGCAGCTTGTTGGCTTGGACGTGGTTGCCTGCGAGCCAATGGTCGAAAGGGTCCTTGATAGCGTTTTCCACGATGCGGCTTGCTTCCGCGGTCGCGAGGCGGTCTTTCGTTTGGCCCTGGAATTCCGGTTCCCGAATGAACACGGAGACCATGCACGCAGCGCCGTTCGTGACATCATCCCCGGTCACGAGTGCCGCGCGTTTTGCCTGCCCCACCCGTTCCGCGTGATCCTTGATGCCTTTGAGGAGCGCGCTTCGGAGCCCGGACTCATGCGTGCCCCCGTCCGGGGTCGGAATGGTGTTGCAGTACGATGAGAGAAAACCGTCACGGTCGGCCGTCCAAGCCACCGCCCACTGTGCTCCGCCATGCGCCCCGATTTTGCCGGCGGTGCCAGTAAAAACGTCGGGATGGACCAGGGCTGCTCCCGCGATCATCGCCGACAAATAATCCTTCAGCCCGTCGGCGAAATGAAACGTGGCCTCCTCAGGGACATCAGCGATGCCATGCAGAAGCTCCTTCGCGCAGCACCATCGGATCTCGACCCCACCAAACAGATAGGCTTTTGACCGCGTCATCTTGAACACGCGGTCAGGCCTGAAATGTGCGTTGGCTCCAAAGATCTCGGGATCAGGCTGGAAGCGCACCTTCGTGCCCCGCCGGTTGGGAGCGCGACCGAGCTTTTCCAGCTTGCCTTTGGGCTTGCCGCGCTCGAACACCATGCGGTGCAGCGTCTGCTCGCGAGCGACTTCGACTTCCATGCGCGCTGAGAGCGCATTGGCTACCGAAACACCGACGCCGTGCAGCCCGCCCGAGGTCTCGTAGACCTTGGAGTCGAACTTTCCGCCGGCGTGCAAGGTGCACATGATCACTTCGAGGGCCGATTTTTTTGGAAACTTAGGGTGAGGATCAACCGGAATACCGCGCCCGTTATCCGTCACCGTCACGAAGCCATCCGCCTCCATGACGACTTCGATGAACGAGGCGTGCCCCGCCAGGGCCTCATCCATGGCGTTGTCGATCACCTCTGCGAACAGGTGATGCAGGGCCTTCTCGTCGGTGCCTCCGATGTACATTCCGGGACGCCGGCGCACGGGTTCAAGCCCTTCGAGCACCTCGATGTCGTGCGCGGTGTAATTGGACTGCGTGCGCGCGGGAGATCTTTCCGTCCGCGTCGCCTTGCCGGTCAAACGGCGAGTTGTTGCGGGGAGGTCCGAAAACAGATCTCTTCCCGCCTTTTCGCCGGGGGGTGTGCTGGCGACTGCTCTAGCGCTTTTGGCCATCAGATCGTTGAGGTTGGAATGGCGAGCCCCGAATCACCGGCTGGACTATGCCATGGACCCGGGCGCATCATAACGGGAAGTTTGGAGAAAGCTGGGCCGACCAGGGCGGGATGACTTTGTCTTCGAATCGGCATCCAGCTCTATCTTCTTGTTCGAGCATGTCCTTTTTCGCAAAACCGGTTCCCCACCCTCGGTCAAGTCCGAGCGCAGGCTTTTTGCGGGACATGCTTTAGACTCGATGGCAAAAAAGGCCCGGGCGTGAGCCCGGGCCTTGGTATCGGTGTGTTGCAGGCGGAAGGGATCAGAAGTCCATCCCGCCCATCCCGCCGCCGGGGCCCCCGGGCGGCATGGCAGGCGGCTGCTTCTTCGGCACTTCGGCCACCATCGCTTCCGTGGTGATCAGGAGGCCGGCAACGGAACTCGCATCCTGCAGAGCGGTGCGCACGACCTTGGTCGGATCGATGATGCCCTTTGAGACCATATTGCCGTATTCCCCTGTCTGGGCGTCGAAGCCGAAGGCGTACTGATCCTTCTCCAGGATCTTACCCACCACGACCGAGCCATCCTCGCCGGCGTTGATGGCGATCTGGCGCGCCGGCCAGGAGAGCGCCTTGCGCACGATCTCGACACCGGTCTTTTGGTCGTCGTTGGTGGTTTTTACCCTCCTGAGCGCTTCGGTTGCGCGCAGCAAGGCGACGCCGCCACCGGGCAGAATGCCTTCCTCTACCGCTGCGCGGGTCGCGTGCATGGCATCATCCACGCGGTCCTTGCGCTCCTTGACCTCGACCTCGGTTGCTCCGCCCACGCGGATCACCGCGACGCCGCCCGCGAGCTTGGCCAATCGCTCCTGCAGCTTCTCGCGATCGTAGTCGGAGGTGGTCTCCTCGATCTGGGCTTTGATCTGAGCAATGCGGCCCTCGATCTCGGACTTCTTGCCGGCGCCGCCCACGATCGTGGTGTTCTCCTTGTCGATGGTTACCTTCTTGGCCCGGCCAAGCATGTTGAGGGTGACGTTTTCGAGCTTGATGCCGAGATCCTCCGAGATGGCCTGACCGCCGGTGAGAACGGCGATGTCCTGCAGCATCGCCTTGCGGCGATCGCCGAAACCTGGAGTCTTCACCGCCGCCACTTTTAGGCCGCCGCGCAGCTTGTTCACCACCAAGGTGGCGAGGGCTTCGCCCTCGACGTCCTCGGCAATGATCAGAAGCGGCTTGCTGGTCTGAACGACCGATTCCAGCAGCGGCAGAAGCTCCTGCAAGCCGGAGAGCTTCTTTTCGTTGATGAGGATGTACGGATCCTCCATCTCCACGCGCATCTTGTCGGCGTTGGTGACGAAGTAGGGCGAGATGTAGCCGCGGTCGAACTGCATGCCTTCGACCACGTCGAGCTCGGTCTCGAGCGATTTGGCCTCCTCGACCGTAATGACACCCTCGTTGCCGACCTTCTTCATGGCTTCGGCGAGGAAACGGCCGATCTCCGCATCGCCATTGGCCGAGATGGTGCCAACCTGGGCGATTTCATCGTTCGAAGTGACCTTTTTGGAGTTCTTCTTGAGATCGTCAACGATCACATCGACAGCCAGGTCGATGCCGCGCTTGAGATCCATGGGGTTCATGCCGGCGGCAACCGCCTTCGAGCCTTCCTTGACGATCCAGGCCGCGAGCACGGTCGCGGTCGTGGTGCCGTCGCCGGCGACGTCGGAGGTCTTGGAGGCAACCTCGCGCACCATCTGCGCTCCCATGTTCTCGAACTTGTCTTCAAGCTCGATCTCCTTGGCGACAGTGACGCCGTCCTTGGTGATGCGCGGCGCACCGAACGATTTGTCGAGCACCACATTGCGGCCCTTTGGCCCCAAGGTGACCTTTACCGCATTGTTGAGGATGTCGACGCCGCGCAGCATCTTGTCACGCGCATCGACAGAAAATCTGACTTCTTTGGCAGCCATAACTGGTTTTCTCCGAGTGCTAAGTGTGGGGCGCGATCCGAGAGATCAGGCCGCTTTCCTCTTGGCGACGCCTTCCTCGATGACGCCCATGATGTCGCTCTCCTTCATGATCAGGAGCTCCTCGCCGTCGATCTTGACCTCGGTGCCCGACCATTTGCCGAACAGGACGCGATCGCCTACGCGAAGATCGATGGGGATGAGCTTGCCCGCCTCGTCGCGGCCGCCCGGGCCCACGGCCAGGACTTCGCCCTGCGAGGGCTTTTCCTTGGCGGTGTCGGGGATGATTATGCCGCCGGCGGTCTTTTCCTCGGCGTCAATGCGCTTGACGACAATGCGGTCGTGAAGCGGACGAAACTTCATGTGTGTCCTCCTAAACTATTGACAGGATTTACGATTGCGCGTTGATGGAGATCGGCAACGGAACATTGCCGATGCTTCCAGGCGCGACATAGGGGCTCTATCACAGCCCACAAGAGGCGCCTGGAAAATAATTAGCACTCCTGAGGAGGGAGTGCCAAGGGGTTTTTAGCCGGGGACGTAAGCGACTGCCAGATAGCCGGAGCGTGTCAGCCTGCCAAGGACAACGAGGGCGATCGCAGCGGATTTTATCAGCACTGTTGCCACGATGCTGCTAACGCCTTGTTTTTGGGAACTATTTCCAATTTTTGTGCTTGAGTGTGCGGGAGGTGACGAAGCAAACTAGGTGTCCGAATCGGAGGGCATCACACATGGCATCCAAGGACTTTAGACGCCAGCTCGAAGGCTATGGCCTTACAACGGCGCAAATTCTCTATCGGCTTCCAGACCATCCATCCTTGCTGCAGACCTTCGTTTGGCAGGACTACGATCTCTGCCCAAGATTTCCGGTCCTCAACAGGTTTCTGGCATTCTGGCTCGAAACCCTCGAAGGTCCGCTCCACTCGGTGACGGTCGCACATTCGCGGCTCATCAAGCCGGCTGAGATCCGCCCCATCGACGGCGAGTTCCGTCTGCACTGATCGCGGGGTTCCCCGCTAGGCAGCAGGAGGCCTGCTCCGGGCTGAATCGCCCCGGCGCTTGGGGCTACTGCGGGCCGGTGAGCAGCCCGACAATCGCGCCGATCAGGCACGTGGTGAGCGTGCCTGAGACGATCGACTTCATCCCGAGCGACACCACGTCGCCGCGCCGATCCGGCGCCATGGTTGCAAGCCCCCCGATCATGATGCCAAGCGAGCCGAAATTCGCAAAGCCGCACATGGCGTAGAGCATGATCAAGCGCGAGCGCCCATCGAGAGCCCCCTCCGGCAACTTCGAAAGCTCGATGTAGGCCAGAAACTCGTTGAGGATCGTTTTCATCCCCATGAGGTTGCCTGCCGTCGCTGCCTGCTCCCAAGGAATGCCCATGAGCCAGCACACGGGGGCCATGGCGATGCCCAGCAGCCGTTGAAGCGTGAGAGGTGCGCCCGCTATCGGTGGCAGCACGCCGATGATGGAATTCGCAAGATGCACCAGAGCCACCAGCACGATGAGCATCGTGCAGATGTTGAGCAGCAGTTCGAGCCCGACCGCGCTGCCCTTGACGACCGCATCCATGCTGCTCGACGCGATCGGGCCGATCTCGATGGCTCCTCCCGTGTGCTTGCGCGCCGGATCCGGAACCATGAGCAGACTCACAAGAATAGCGGCTGGCGCGGCGAGCACCGACGCGATCACGAAATGCGCCGCAGCATTGGGGATGACGGAGCCGAGGAGCGTTGCGTAGAGGACAAGCACTGTGCCTGCGATGCCGGCCATGCCGCCGGTCATCACCATGAACAGCTCGCCGCGCGTGAGGCTCGAGAGATAGGGCCGAATGAAGAGGGGGGCTTCCACCATGCCAAGGAAGATGTTGGCGGCAGTCGAGAGCCCGACTGCTCCGCCTACGTCGAGGGTGCGCTCGAGCAACCAGGAAAACCCCCGAACAATCGGCGGCAGGATCCGCCAATGGAAGAGGAGCGTGGTGAGCACGCTCATGACCAGCACCACCGGGAGCGCTTGCAGCGCGAGCACGAACTCCGCTCCGGGAGTCTTCAATTCAAACGGCAGCTGGCCTCCGCCGAGGTAACCGAACACAAAGGAGGTGCCCGCCCGAGATGCGGCCGAGATGGCATCTACCGCCTCATTGATCGCGCCGAACACGCGGGTCGCGCCCGGAAGCTTGAGCATGACCACGGCGGTTGCAAAGGTTGCGAGAAGCCCGATACCAGCCTGCTTCCACGCGACGGCACGGCGGTCCTCGCTCACGGTCCAAGCGATTGCAAGAAGCGCGAAGATGCCGAGCAGCGATTGTAAATTCTGCATGTGTGGCGGGCGGCGATGCCGATCGTAGGAGCATGAGCCGGCGGCCCAATCGCTTGTCAATGGTTGATTGCTGCCGTCAAATCAATGCGCGACTCCATGCCGGCGGTCTCGCGGGCCGCCGCGGACCGATGCATCCCCAGGATAAGTGCCGACCACATCCCGATAACCTCCTGATAACCCGACCGAAGAGAGCAATGGCGCGCATTCGTTTCCAGTTCGCAACGCTGACGCTTGATGCCGAGCTGTTGGATACGCCCACAGCACGGGCCATCGCTGCAGCGCTGCCGATCTCGTCCTCGGTGCTGACGTGGGGCGAGGAGGTCTACTTCGAGATCCCCGTCGAGCTGCCGGCCGAAAAGGATGCACGCGCGGTCGTCGCGCCGGGCGAGATTGCCTATTGGCCCCAGGGGCACTGCATCGCGCTGGGTTACGGGCGCACCCCCCTCAGCCGCGGCGACGAGACCCGGCTTGCAAGCCCCTGCAACATATTTGCCCAGGCGACAGGCGATGTGAGGGCTTTGGCCGCGGTGCACCAGGGAACGACAGTCGAATTGTCGCGGTTGTGACGGCTCGTCAGGACGATTGCTGTCGTAAACGCCGGCGCATTCATCCGCGGCCGACGAATGGCATCAAGTTGGCCATCACGGTCATGAACAGCACGTTGGTGTCGAGCGGCAGACCGGCCATGTAGACGACGGCGCGGCCGACATCCTCGGCCTGCATGCGCGGCTCCACCGCCATGCGGCCGTCGGCTTGCATCACGCCCTGTCCCTCTACCATGCGCTCGGTCAGGGGCGTTGCGGCATTCCCGATATCGATCTGACCGCAGGTGATGTTGTAGCCCCGGCAATCGAGCGAGGTCGACTTGGTAAGCCCGGTCACGGCGTGTTTGGTCGCAGTATAGGCGACCGAGCGTGGTCGGGGAGTGTGTGCCGAAATCGAACCGTTGTTGATGATACGACCCCCGCGCGGATCCTGCGATTTCATGATCTTGATGGCTTCCTGGGTGCACAGGAACATGCCGGTGAGGTTGGTATCGACGACTTTTTGCCAGGTCTCATACGGCAAGTCCTCGAGCGGGACGGCGGGGGCTCCGGTCCCCGCGTTGTTGAACAAGAGGTCCAGCCGGCCGAACGTCTCTTTGGTTTTTGCAAACAGGCTCTTGATCGATTGTACGCTGCTCACGTCGGTGGGGACCACCAGGGCTTTTGCTCCGAGCGAGCTGGCTTCAGCGGCGGTCTCTTCCAGCTTGTCTTTTCGTCGTCCCGCGAGCACGGCGGCGTATCCCTCCCGCATCAATGCGAGCGCAACCGCTTTGCCGATGCCCGTTCCAGCGCCGGTTATGATGGCGACTTTCTGCAACCCAGCCATGATCGCGTCCCTCCCTCATCGGATCTCTGCGGAGCGTTCCTTGTCCGCAGTGCGTTATTATGGTGACCCAAGCGAGCACAAGGCAATCGGGCTTGATCCGGAAATGGATGGCGCGCGAGCCGGGTCAGACCGGACTCAATGGATGTTTTTGTATGGCGGGCGGGGGATGCCGGCATGGGCAGCGCGCAATGCGGCTGACCAGCGTTCGCGCAGATCATGGAAGTATGGCTCGCCGGGTTCGATCCGATAGTTTAGCTCGGCATCGTAGACGTCCCGGCGAGCGATGAGAACATCAAGCGGCAAGCCGACGCTGAGATTCGAGCGCATGGTGGAGTCGACAGAGACCAGTCCTACCTTCAGTGCATCATAAAGGTCGATGTCGTAGGTAATCGCGCGGTCCAATACAGGTTTGCCGTACTTGTGCTCACCGATCTGCAGATAAGGGGTATCGGGGGTGCATTCGATGAAATTGCCCGCGGAGTAGAGCATGAAAAGCCGCGGACGTTCGCCTTTGATCTGGCCTCCCAATAGCAAGGAGACATCGAATTTCACCTCTGAGGCTTCCAGTGCTTCCCCGTCCACCTCATGAATTTGCCGGATGGTACGACCTACGCGCTGTGCGGCCTGAAACAGGGTCGGCGCATTCATCAGCGTCTCGGTCTCTCCTGTATTCGGGTTTTCCCATCCTTCCCGCAGCATGCTGATGACAGACTGGCTGATGGATAAGTTCCCGGCGGACGCGACAGCCATGATGCGTTGCCCGGGCTGGATGACAACATGCAGTTTGCGGAACGTGGAAATATTATCCACGCCGGCATTGGTTCGCGTGTCGGCAAACATGACAATGCCGTCGCGAACGAGGATGCCGCAGCAGTAAGTCATGCCCAGGCACCCGCAGGATCAAACGCTACTCTCATGAGGCACATCTATAGCGACGAGGCAGCCCGAACGGCAATCGCCGGCTCGTCAACCCTCACCCTTACCGTCAGCTCCTCGCCCTCGCCTCCATAGCGCGTCCCGCGGACGGGGGCGGCTCCCAGGTAGTCGAGCCCTATCGCGACCCGGACATGTGCATCGGTTGCACAGATCCCGTTCGCTGCGTCGAAGGCAATCCAACCGAGCTCGGGGACGAAAGCTTCTGCCCAGGCGTGGCCGGCATCCTGGTCGGTAACTCCGTCGGCCCGGCGGAAATAACCGCCGACGTAGCGTGTCGGGATGCCCTCACTGCGCGCGGCAGCAATGAAGATGTGCGTCAGGTCCTGGCAGACCCCGCGTTTGAGGGCAAAAGCTTCTACGGCGGTGGTCCCCGTGTGAGTTGGATCCGTATCATAGATCATGCGCTCGTGCAGCCGTTCGAGCAGAAGGTGCAGCAGCTTGAGCTGCTCGTCGCCGCTTTCCTCTCGGCATGCGGCGGTAAAGCTAGCGATGTTTTCGTCGGCGCTCGTCAAGGCGGTCTGGCGCAGGTATAGGCTTGGCGGAAAACGCTCGACGCTGTCGCGGACGATGCCTTCGGTGTCACGGGTCTCGACTTCGCCTTCCGCAGTCACTGCGAGCTCCTGTATCGGCCCATCCGTGGTGAAGGTGTGAGTGACGTTTCCGAACGCATCTTCGTGCTGATGCAGCCAGCAATCCCGAGACACGTCGATGCGCCAATGGGCGATGTATTGGCCGTCGTGATTTCGTGGAGTGAGGCGCAATATCTGGATCGCGCCTGTCGCCGGCCGCCGGTAGCAATATCTCGTGCTATGCGTGATACTAAGGCGCATGGAGCAGTCATCAGGTCAGATACTGCTCGCTGATTGCAGCACCCAGGCGGTTATTGTCGGTGATAAACTCGCTGATGAACTCGTGCAGCCCGTTCTGGAAAATGCCCTCCATCCTGCTGTTCTCCAGGCGGGCGCGAATGGCGCGAGCGTGCCGCTGGGCCGGGCCCTGCCGACCATAGGCACGCGCGATGTGATCGAGATAAAGCACCAGATTCTCGTAGCAGCTCGCGAGCGAGCGCGGCAGTTCATCGCGCAGGATAAGGAGGTCGGCGATCAGCCAGGGCTTGACGCTTTCACGATACACCCAGTGATAGGCGGTCAGTGCGGAGACAGACCGCAGAATTGCCGCCCATTGGAAATAATCGAGCGGCCCCCCGATCCGCTCGTGCGCCGGCAGCAGCAGGTGATATTTCACGTCCAGAATGCGCGCGGTATTGTCCGCCCGTTCCATGTAGACGCCGAGCCGGGAGAACCAGTAGGCATCGTTACGCAGCATGGTCCGGTAGGCCGAGCCGTCGAAGCGCAGTGAATTCTCCTGCACCCAACGCAGGAACCGCATGAACTCGTCGCGTGAAGTTGCACCGTTGCCAAACCGCTTGAGCTCGATCCAGGTGCCGTTGATCGCATCCCACATCTCGACTGTCAGGGCGGTTCGGACCGCTCGCGCATTGCTGCGGGCCATCTCGAAGCAGTTGCGAATCGACGAGGGATTGGCAGCGGAAAAGCAGAGAAAGTCCGTAACCGTTTCCTCGCTTGCCTGGGAGTAGATTTCTGAAAACGCGTGGACACAGCCGGCGGTGGCCAGTGCGGAATCCCATTCGTTGGAGGAGCCGGCATAGGCGAGTGGCAGCGTCGTAAGGCGCTGGCTGACTTCCAATATGCGGGCGAGGTATTCCGCCCGCTCCACGTAGCGCGCCAGCCAGTAGAGATTGTCGGCGGTGCGGGAGAGCATATCAGCGCGCGGTTGCCGGCTCTACGATGCGTTCACCCATCCAGCACCCATGTATCCTTGGTTCCGCCGCCTTGACTGGAATTGACCACGAGCGAGCCCTTTCTCAGCGCGACACGCGTCAGCCCGCCGGGCACGACGCGGACACGGTCCGCGCCGGTGAGCACGAACGGGCGCAGGTCGACATGGCGTGGAGCAACACCTTCCTCCACACAGGTCGGGCAAGTGGAAAGCGCGAGTGTCGGCTGTGCGATGAAGTTCGTTGGATTGGACTTGAGCTTGGCGCGGAACGCAGCCAACGTGTGTTTCTCCGCCTGCGGCCCTATGAGCATACCGTAGCCGCCCGAGCCGTGCACTTCCTTGACGACCAGCTCGTCCAGATGATCGAGCACGTAGCCTAGGTGTTCGGGCTCGCGGCAGCGCCACGTCGGTACATTCCTAAGGATCGGCTCGGCCCCGAGATAAAATTTGATAATTCCCGGCATGTAACTGTAGACCGCCTTGTCATCGGCAATTCCGGTCCCCACCGCATTTGCGAGAGTGACATTGCCGGCCTGATAGGCCGACAGCAATCCGGGCACGCCGAGCGCCGAGTCAGGCCGGAAGGCGAGGGGGTCTAGAAAATCGTCGTCGATACGCCGGTAGACCACATCAACGCGCTTGGGCCCTTGGGTGGTGCGCATGTACACCAGCTCATCGCGCACGAATAGGTCGCGGCCTTCAACCAGCTCGACGCCGAGCTTATCGGCAAGAAATGAGTGCTCGTAGTAGGCGGAATTGTAAACTCCGGGGGTGAGCAGAACCACCGTCGGCTCCGCGCCGGCATTGGCGGGCGCTATGGACTTGAACGTTGCCAGGAGCTCGTCGGGATAGTTCTCCACCGGAGCGATCCGATGACGCGCGAACAGCTCGGGAAAGAGCCGCAGCATGATCTCGCGGTTCTCCAACATGTAAGAGACGCCTGAAGGGGTGCGAGCATTATCCTCGAGCACGTAGAACGTTTGCGGATCGACCCGCACAATATCGATTCCCGCGATATGCACGTAGATATCGTGCGGCACTTTCATGCCGTTCATCTCGGGCCGGAACACCGGATTCTGAAAGACGAGGTCCTCTGGGATGATGCCGGCCTTCAGGATCTCGCGCCGGCCATAAATGTCCCGAATGTAGTGATTTATCGCCTGCACGCGCTGCTCGAGACCGCTGCGCACGATCTGCCATTCGTCCGCTGCCAGGATCCGCGGCAGCACGTCGAACGGGATAAGCCGCTCCTGCGCATCCGGATCGCCATAGACAGCGAAGGTGATACCGATGCGGCGGAATAGCACTTCTGCTTCGCGCCGGCGAAAATCAAGAACATCCGGCCGGACCTCGGCGAGCCAGCGTGCCAATTGGGCATAGGCAGGCCGGGGCGTCCCGTCCGCGCCCGTCATTTCGTCGAATGCGTCTACCATTGCTAATGCCCCGAGGGCCGCACATCCTTTCAGCCGGACGAGTGGCGCACGACCATGATCCTAGCTGCAAGGCTTGCGCCAACCCAAGAGGGTAGGCGCCGTCAAGAGCACACGCCCGCATGCCCAGGTTTTGGGCATGCGCCTGGTTCCGAAGCAGTCCCGCCGAGCGCTGTCAGTCGATTCAGGGGATGGGAACTTCCCCGACATCCTTCGGCACTTTGTAGCCCCGCTGCACGGCCGGACGCTTGGCGATGGTCACATACCAGCTTTTGACGTTCGGATACTTGTTGAGATCCACCGTCTGCCATTCGTAGCGCGACACCCAGGGCCAGATCGCAATATCCGCAATGGAATACCCGTTCGCCACGAATTCCCGACCCTCCAGTCTTCGGTCAAGCACACCATAGAGTCGATGAGCTTCCTTGAGAAACCGCTCCTCCGCGTAAGGAGCTTTGCCTTTGTTATATTTTACGAAATGGTGGACTTGGCCAAACATCGGACCGGGTCCTCCCATTTGCCACATCAGCCATTCGAGCACGCGGTAACGCGGTTCGCCCTCCTTCGGCAGCAGCTTTCCGGTCTTGTCGGCCAGATAGATCATCAGTGCCGCCGATTCCATGAGGCTGATCCCGGTGTCGCGGTCGACAATGGCAGGGATGCGGTTGTTGGGACTGATCTTGAGAAACTCCGGCTTGAACTGCTCGTCCTTGGTGATGTCGACCGCGTGGACGGTGTAGGGCAGACCAAGTTCCTCCAGCATGATGGAAGCCTTGCGGCCATTGGGAGTTGTCCAGGTATACAGATCGATCACGGCTTACCCTTCCAATGCGGCTGAACAGCTCTCGTCCCAGAGCTTGGTGTCTGATCTCACCGCTCTCTCTAATAGCCGCAAATCCAGCACAGGTCGATCCGCAACGGCTCAGTCACCCGGGGCATGCTCGACTCGATCCGGTCCGCGCAATGCGCCGTTTAAGTCAAACCGAGGACCAAAGATGCGAGGGTAACCAAAAGGACGGCGACAAGCGCACAGTGACAAAGTATTTGCTCGCGGCAATCAGATTATGCCGGATAGAGCCGCGTGACGTGTGGGCACAGGCTTGCGCTGGCTTAAGATCTATGCCCGATGTCCATGACCTCAACATCGACGTTTCTGTTCTGGCCGTCGCGCTTGACCTGCAGAGTCACCTTTTTTCCCACTCCGACGCGCTCAAGCTCATCGGTCAAGTCTGGCAGTCTGCGAACCGGCTTGCCTTCGACCGCCACGATCACGTCCCCTAGCCGCCCCGCATTGACGTCGACGCCGTGCAGACCAGCGCGCTCGGCCGGTGAGCCCGGAACTGTCCTCACGATGACGAGTCCCTCCACCCCCGCTCGGGTGGCGACCGCCTCATTGGCTGCGACAATTCCTATCCCAGGCGTCGGCACATAGCCCTTGCCGATGATCTCGGGCACCACGCGATTGACCACGTCAATTGGAATAGCGAAGCCGATTCCAGCGCTTGTCCCGGAAGGGGAGAGAATGGCTGTATTCACGCCGATCACGCGACCGGCCGAATCCAGCAGCGGTCCTCCGGAATTGCCTGGATTGATCGCGGCATCGGTCTGGATCACGTTCGCGATCTCACGGCCGGTGCTGGTCGGCAGATGCCGCTTGAGCGCACTGATGATGCCCGTGGTCAACGACTGATCAAGACCGAAGGGATTGCCGATCGCGAAAACGGATTGACCGACCTTCAGGTCGTTGGAAGTGCCGACACTCACGGGCGGCGGCAGGTCTCGTGTCGCATCGACCCGCAAGACCGCAATGTCATAGTTCGGGGCGGTTCCTACGGTCTGCGCTCGCAATACCTGGCCGGTTGCAAGCCGCACGACGAGTCCATTGGTCCCTTCCACAACGTGATTATTAGTGACCATGTGGCCCGCCCGATCCCACACGAACCCGGTGCCGGTCTGGGCCGCCACTTCTCCCGCCTCGACCTGCGACGGCTCGACCGCCCCAGTCGTTCCGACGACTTGCACGACGGAGGGAGACACCTGCTCGAACAGCTGGATTGTCGAGCGTTCGAGCTCGGGCAAGCTTCCCCGCGGCTCGATCGCGCGCGGCGTCGAGGCGGAGTATAAGAACCGGTCCAGATAGGGCTGCGCGATATAAACGCCCAAGACAACCAAGATCGCAACGATAAGAAGCTTGGCGAGACGGTGGTTCACCGCGCGCTCTCCTGTGCTATTTCCTTCTGCGCCGCAGCGGCCCGCTCAGCGCGAGTCGCGGATTGCTCGGCATACTGGCTTGATGAAATATAATGCACAATGCCAGGGTAAGGCAGCCCCGCAGCTTCCACTCGCAGTCAGGTCGTCATGACAGTCGTGAGTTCACCTGCTCCCAAAGAATTAGTCACCGCCGGCCTGCTCGTAATCGGTGATGAGATCCTGTCGGGACGCACCAAGGACAAGAACATAGGGTACATCGCGGAGTATCTCACCGCGCTTGGCATCGACCTCATGGAAGTGCGGGTGGTTGGCGACGAGGAGTCGGCGGTCATTGATGCGCTCAATGCGCTGCGTCATCGCTACACGTATGTGTTCACCACAGGCGGCATTGGGCCGACCCACGACGATATCACGGCGGACTGTGTCGCGAAGGCCTTCGGGGTCTCGATCGACATCGATCCGCGGGCACTCGCCATCATGCAGGAGCGTCTTGCCGCGACGGGTAGCGAGATGAATGACGCGCGCCTGCGGATGACGCGTATTCCCAAAGGCGCCGATCTCGTCCTCAACAAGGTATCGGGTGCCCCTGGGATGTGGATCGGGAACGTCATCGTCATGGCTGGGGTGCCATCCATCATGCAAGCCATGCTCGACGAGGTGGCACCCAAGCTCAAGACCGGCGTCCGGATGCTGGCTGAGACTATCCGTGCTGACGCGCGCGAGGGGGATATCGGCACCCAGCTTGGGGAAATCGCCAAGGCTAATCCGCAGGTCGCAATTGGCAGCTATCCCTTCTTCGACCCACAGCGCGGTGCCAACACCAATGTCGTGCTGCGCGCACGCGACGCGGAAAAGCTAGCTCTGGCCAAAGCAGCTGTTGAAGAGATGCTGCAGCAGGTGCGAGGGGCGCAGACCAGCAAGGCGTGACAAAGGAAAATCGCGTGCCGGTTCAGCAAGTCCAGCCGCAGCAGTTGCAGCCGCAAAAGGCCTTTCCGGTCTCATGGGACCAATTTCATCGCGATGCCCGTGCGCTTGCCTGGCGCCTCGCGGGTGCAGGGCCTTTTCTCGCGATTGTCTGTGTTACCCGCGGCGGCCTCGTACCGGCGGCCATTGTTGCGCGCGAACTCGGGATTCGACTGATCGAGACGGTGTGCGTCGCCAGCTACAGTTACCTTACCCAAGGCGAGCTCAAGGTGCTCAAGGATGTGGCCGCGAGCATTGTCGGGATCGGTGGAGGCCGGGGCAAGGGCGTGCTGATCGTGGACGACCTCGTCGATACGGGAAAAACCGCCACGGTCGTTCGCGACATCCTGCCCGATGCGCATTTTGCGACCGTCTACGCCAAGCCCATGGGTCGGCCTATGGTCGATACGTTTATCACCGAGGTGTCCCAGGATACCTGGATCTTTTTCCCCTGGGATACCGGCCTTGCGTTCCAGCCGCCTATCCGGGACGCCGATGTATGAATGGGCACCGGTGAGGTGTTCCAGCTCTACCTAGCACCCCGATGGTCGTGAGTTTCTTTATCATTCCTGCAGCAACCTGATCAGTTGGCGCTTACCGGCAACGTCCACCATGCGAGGAAACCGGCTCGTGGCCGCGGCCGGACTCGAACCGGCACTCCGGTTTCCCAGAAGCAGATTTTAAGGTGTCTTCCACCAGTTGATATCATTGACGAATTTCCCCCTATGTCGCGCCTGTGTCGCACTCACCCCAGGAGCGCGCTCGCCGCCGCCGCCAGCTCGTCGCGATCGTCCCCACGCGGGAACAGGTGACCGTAGGTGTCCAGCGTAATCACGATTGATGAGTGCCCGAGCAGCTGTTGCACGTTCTTGGCCGGCAGCTCGCGCCCGCCGTCAGCCTTTCGGTTGATGCACCACGAGGCATAGAAATGCCGCATGGCGTGCAACCCATATTTAGGCTTGCTGGCCTTGACCACGCCCGCGGCCACCATCACCGGCGCAAGATCGAGCAACATGCTCGCGTGCTGCTCGACTTTCCCCGTAGCCGTGGGGAACACAAGATCAGCCTCGCCCTTCGGACAGGCTAGCCTCCATTCCTTCAAGGCCGATAGCACGTCGGGTGCGAGCGGGACGGTGCGCACGCCTGATGCCGACTTCGGCGCCCCGATGGCGTTGTAGCGATCGGCGCGCTGGCGCACATGAAGCTCACCTGCTTTCAGATCAACATCCACCCACCGCAGGCCGCGCAGCTCGCTCGCGCGTAAGCCCGTCAACGCTGCCGTCAGCAGCAGCGTGCGGCGCCTGAGATCGGTGGCGGCTCCGATCAGCCGCTTGACCTCGCCCGTAGTTGGAATGTCGCGCCCTACCTCGAGCTTGCGCTCGCTGCGCTTGCCCCTCTTGATCGAGACATCGGCAACGACATGCGCGTGCTTGGCAACCTTGAGCATTGACTTGAAGCTGGTCAGCACCTTGCGCGCCAGCGGGCGCGAGAGATTGGCCAGCAAGTCGTCGCGGAATGCCTCAACCCTGGCCGGGGTTAAGTGGGCAAGCTTCAATCTGCCGATCCGTGGCACGATGTGCAGATTGACGTGCTCGCGGTATTGCTTGATCGTGCCGCGCTCCCGCCCCTCCGCCTCGACGCGCTTGATCCAGCCTTCCGCAGCCTCGGCGACGCTGATGCTCTTGCTCGGCGCGGTATGGACGCCTTGACGCACGTTGACCTTGACGGTCGCGTGGCGGGCATCGGCGTCCTTCTTGCGCTCGAAGGTCTCGATGTGCCGATCGCCCTGCTGATCGGTGTAGTCCACGATCCAAGCTTCCTTCGCCTCGCCGCGACGCGTCACCCACTTGCGTTTCCGTATCGACATGCTGGCGGCTCCCTGTATTGGTAGTAGATGGGAATATGTTGCAGTATGTCGCAATAGGGTCTGCTCGTCAATAAGGGCCGTACAGCACGGGGGAGGGCGCCGGGGAGGGGGTGATAGCCCTCGGCCAGGAAAATGCGCTGTACGGCCGTCTCTGTGGCGCGCGGCGGTACCGTTATTACCCTGCGAGCCGCCTTGTCCCCGAG
>DATBYX010000363.1:0-25446 GCA_036513475.1 Xanthobacteraceae bacterium
CGACATGACCAAGCCGGCTTCAAGATGGTTGGTTTCGGCCGACTGGCTTGCGGCACGCCTCGGCTCGCCGGATCTCGTCGCCGTCGATGGTTCGTACTATCTGCCGGCCATGCAGCGCGATGCGCAGGCCGAATTCCTCGCGGGTCACATCCCCGGAGCCGTACGCTTCGACATCGATGCGATTGCTGATCGCTCCAATCCGCTGCCTCACACGCTGCCGAATACGCAGCAGTTCGCGCGTGATGTGGGCGCGCTCGGCATCGCGGATACCGACACGATCGTGGTGTATGAAGGCGGCGAGTTGTTCTCGGCCGCGCGGGTGTGGTGGACTTTTCGTCTGTTCGGCGCAGAGAAAGTCTTCATCCTCGACGGCGGCTTGCCTCAGTGGAAACGCGAGGGCCGCCCCCTGGAGCAGGGGTCGGTCACCCGCCCTCCCCGCCTGTTCCGCGCCCGCGAGCCTACCCGGGGGCGCGTAGCGTCCCTCGAGCGCGTGCGCGACGCTTTGAGCAGCCACAGCGCACAGGTTGTGGATGCGCGCTCAGCAGACCGCTTCCATGGACGAGCAGCGGAGCCGCGGCCGGGCGTGCGCTCGGGCCATATGCCGGGCGCCCTCAACGTCGCTTCCAGCGAGATCGTCGAGAACGGCAGACTCGCCAGCCTCGACAAGATCAGGGCCGCGTTTGCAACTGGGGGTGTCGATCTCGACCGCCCTATCATCACGAGCTGCGGCTCCGGTGTCACGGCGGCAATCCTGTGGCTCGCGCTCGATGCACTCGGCAAAGAGCCGCAGGCGCTCTATGACGGCTCGTGGTCCGAATGGGGCGCGCGCACGGACGTGCCGATCGAGCCGTAAATGTCGGCTGCGCCCAAGGCTCGTGTCGCAATCGTGACCGGAGCAGCGCACGGGATCGGCCTTGCGATTGCGCAACGGTTGCTAAGCGACGGCTGGCGCTTGGGCGTGCTCGATTTGCCGGCCTCGGGGCTCAAGCGCGGCTATGCCCGACACGCCCGCCAGACCGCGCTGATCGAAGGAGATGTGGGGACCGAAGAAACCGCGGGTCGCGCGGTGCGCACCGTCATCGATCGGTTCGGCCGATTGGACGCGCTCGTTTCCAATGCCGGGATCATGGTGCGGAAGCCGCTGCGTCAGCTCACGCTCTCCGAATGGCGCAAGGTGCTCGACACTAATCTCACGGCAGCATTCCTCTTTGCCCGCGCTGCCGAGAAGCCGTTGCGCGCCAGCCGCGGGGCGATTGCTACGATTGCCTCAACCCGCGCGCTGATGTCCGAGCCGAACACCGAATCCTATGCGGCCAGCAAGGGCGGGCTCGTGGCGCTGACCCACGCCTTGGCGATCAGCCTCGCTCCCGAGGTGCGGGTGAACTGCATCAGCCCCGGCTGGATCGTCGTGCGACGTGAGGAGGAAGAGAAGCTGCGGCGCAAGGACCATCTCCAGCATCCGGCAGGACGCGTGGGCCGGCCCGAGGACATCGCGGAAATGGCCGCCTTTCTCCTCGATTGCGACCGAGCGGGTTTTGTGACCGGAGCCAATTTCGTAGTCGACGGCGGCATGACCCGAAAGATGATCTACGAGGAGTAGCGCGCCCTCGGCCGGAGGTGAGAATGTCCGGACGGCGATAACCGATGCATCCGAAGCGTGTCCGGTGTAATATTGCCAAGCGCGACTCCTGTGCGGGCAGCGCCACGCGCCCTTAGCATCCGCCAGGAGTACATAACAAAAGCACGCGCAGGAGGCGCCCATGATCTTCCGTCAGCTCTTCGACAACACTTCCGGCACATACACCTATCTTCTTGCCAGCCGGCGCGGGGGCGAAGCGCTGATCATCGATCCGGTGCTGGAGAGGGTCGATCGTTACATCCAGCTCGTCCGCGAGCTCGATCTGCGGCTGGTCAAGGCTGCCGACACCCATCTGCATGCCGATCACATCACCGGGCTGGGGGCGCTGCGCGACCGCACCCATTGCGTGACCGTAATGGGGGAGCGCAGCAAGGTCGATGTGGTGTCCATGCGACTTTCGGAGGGTGACAAGCTCACCATCGAGGGCGTGGCGCTGGACGTGCTCTACACGCCCGGCCATACTGATGATTCCTACAGCTTTCTGCTGCAGGATCGCGTATTCACCGGCGACACGCTGCTCATCCGCGGCACTGGTCGCACCGATTTCCAGAACGGTGATGCCCGCGCGCAATACGATTCGATTTTCAAGAAGCTGCTGCGGCTTCCCGACGAGACGATGATCTTCCCGGCGCACGACTACAAGGGAGAGACGGTCTCCACGATCGGCGAGGAAAAGCAGTTCAATCCGCGGCTGCAGGTCAAATCGGTGGACGAATACGTCGAGCTGATGAATAACCTCAAACTGCCCAACCCGAAGATGATGGACGTTGCGGTTCCTGCCAACATGCGCGTCGGCCTTGCCCAGGATCAGATCGCGCGACGCGGCTGGTCGCTGAGCCCGTGCGAGGCCACCGCCCTCATCGGCCGCCCGGATGTCGCCTTCATCGATCTGCGCGAGCGCGGAGAACGGGAGAAGCACGGCATCATCCCGGGCTCGCTGCATGCACCGTACCCTGAGCTCCCTGAAAATGTCGCATCAGGCGGCATGCTGCACGAGCTTGCCCGCGCGACCGGCAAGCGCATCGTGTTCTACTGCGCCTTCGGGGAACGCTCGGCCATGGCGGTGCAGGCGGCCCAGGATTCCGGCATTGCCTCGGCCTGCCACATCGCGGGCGGCATCGACGCGTGGAAAAAGGCGGACGGCCCGCTGGCGCATTAACGCAAGATCTGACCCAGGAACAGCTTGGTGCGCTCGTGCCGGGGGTGATCGAAAAACGCCTGCGGCTCGTTCATCTCAATGATCTGACCGGCATCCATCAGGATAATGCGGTTCGCCACCTGACGGGCAAATCCCATCTCATGGCTCACGACCAGCATCGTCATCCCATCAAGCGCCAAGCCTACCATGGTATCGAGCACCTCCTTGACCATCTCAGGATCGAGCGCGGAGGTGGGCTCGTCGAACAGCATGATCTTAGGCTGCATGCATAGCGCCCGCGCGATCGCGACCCGCTGTTGCTGACCCCCTGAGAGCTGGGCGGGGTATTTGTCTGCCTGCTCGGGGATGCGCACGCGTGCGAGATGGTGGCGCGCAATGGCCTCGGCTTCCCTCTTCGGCATGTTGCGGACCCAGATCGGCGCCAGCGTACAATTGTCGAGCACCGTGAGGTGCGGGAACAGATTGAACTGCTGAAATACCATCCCGACCTCGCGCCGCACGTCGTGGATCTTCTTGATGTCGGCGCTGAGCTCCACCCCCTCGACGATGACGCGGCCGCGCTGCCAATCCTCGAGCCGATTGATGCAGCGAAGGAGCGTGGACTTGCCGCTGCCCGACGGACCGCAGATGACGATGCGTTCCCCCCGCATGACCTCAAGGTCGATATCCCGGAGCACGTGAAAGACACCGAACCATTTGTTGAGACCGGCGATCTCGATCGCCACCGCGTTATCGCCGGTGTGAGCACCGCGCCCTCCTTGGGGAGCTTGCGCTTGCCGGTCCCCGATCTGGTCGTCCTCTGCCATGCCCGCTTCTTTAGCGCGCCTCTGCCCTGTTCAAGCGCCGCTCCATGGACAGGGCATAGCGAGACATCCCGAAGCTTCCGAGAAAATAGATCATCCCCGCGAAAGCGAACCCGGTGAAGAGGGTCACCGGGGTTGCCCAACTCGGATCGGCAAAGGCGGCGCGCAGTTGCCCGAGCAGATCGAAAATCGAGACAATCAGCACCAGGCTGGTATCCTTGAACAGCGAGATGAATGAGTTGACAATGCCGGGAATGACCAGCCGCAGGGCCTGCGGGAGGATCACCAGGCCGTTCATCCGCCAATAGCCGAGGCCGAGCGCCATTGCGGCCTCGAACTGCCCCCGCGGGATGGCTTGCAAGCCTCCCCGCACGACCTCGGCCATGTAAGCCGCCGCAAACAACACGACTCCGATCAGCACGCGCAAAAGGCCGTCGATCTTCCAGTTACCCGGCAGGAAGAACGGCAGCATGTAAGTAGCAAAGAACAGGACCGTGATCAGCGGGACCCCGCGCCATATCTCGATGAACGCGACGCTCATCGTGCGAATGATCGGCAGGGTGGAACGACGCCCCAACGCGAGCACTGTTCCAAGCGGCAGCGAGCAGATGATCCCGGTGAACGAGATCACCAGCGTGACGAGAAGGCCGCCCCAAGCCCGGGTCTCGACGTGGGAAAGTCCCAACGTCCCGCCGACGAGCAGAAAGAACCCGACGAGGGGAAACAGTCCGAAGAACAGGACAGCGTTCGCGCCTTTGTAGGGAAGGCGCGGGATGAGGAGCGGGATGAGCAGGGTCGCGCCGAGAGCGTAAGTAAGATCGACCCGCCAGCGTTCCGGCTCTGGATAAAATCCGTACATCAGCTGCGGAAGCTTGGCTTTGATGAAGGGCCAGCAGGCGCCGACCTCGCGTCCGATGGTTTGCGGCAGGCAATCGAGGCGGCTCGTACCCTCCCACACCGCATCAATGAAGAGAAACTTAACAGCCGGCCAGACCACCAGCGCGACAATTACCCCGGTGAGGATCGTGAGCGCACCGTTGAACGGAGTATCGAACAGATGCGAGCGGATGAAGGTGAACCCACCGCCCAGCGCAACCGGGGGCGGCTCGGGTTCTGTGAGCGCTCGGCGCACATACGATGGCTGGTTCGCCGGCATCAATGCTCCGCTACACCGATATGGGCGTTGTACCAGTTCATGAGAGCGCTGGTGAGGAGCGACATGAGAAGGTAGACGGCCATGGTGATGCCGATGATCTCGATCGCCTGCCCCGTCTGATTGAGCGCCGTGCCCGCAAAAACGGCGAACAGATCGGGATATCCGATCGCGATAGCGAGCGAGGAATTCTTGGTGAGATTGAGGTACTGGTTGGTGAGCGGCGGCACGATGACGCGCAAGGCCTGCGGCACGACGACGAGGCGCAGCATCAAGCTGCGCGGAAGGCCCAGCGCGAGTGCCGCCTCCGTTTGCCCGCGGGGGATCGCAGCGATGCCGGCACGCACGATCTCGGCAATGAACGCTGCGGTATAGAGCGAGAGCGCAAGCAGAAGCGCCACGAACTCGGGGATGAGGCGAATGCCGCCGACGAAATTGAAGCCACGCAATTCGGGCCGCTCGAAGCTGATCGGCCAACCGGCAGCCCACGCCATAACGAGCGGTAGCCCGATGATCAGTCCCAAGCTGCTCCACAAGGTCGGAAATTTTTGTCCGGTGCGATCCTGCCGGCGCTTTGACCACCATGCGAGCCCGACCGCGGCAAGAGCTCCGAATACCAAAGCAGCAAGGACGTATCCTGCTCCCATCTCGACGACCGGGGCTGGCACAATGAGCCCGCGATTGTTCAGAAAGATTGCTTCCCAGATCGAGAGGCTCTGGCGCGGTCCCGGCAGAGTGCCGAGCGCCGCGAGGTACCAGAAGAGAATCTGGAAAAGGAGCGGCAAATTGCGGATGAGCTCCACGTATCCACCCGCCAAGCGCGCAAACAGCCAGTTGGGGGACAGTCTTGCAATGCCGATCACAAAACCAAGCAGGGTCGCAAGCACGATGCCAAGACCGGCCACGAGAAGCGTGTTGAACAGCCCCACGAAAAACACGCGGCCGTATGTATCGGATTCGCTATAGGGAATGAGCGACTGATTGACGCCGAAGCCGGCAGTATTTTCGAGAAAGCCGAAGCCGCTGGTGATTCCCTGGGCTGCCAGATTGGCCCTGGCGTTGAGCGCAAACTGGTAACCGAACCACAGCAGCAGCGCTAGGAGAACGACCTGATGGAGGAACGCGCGGAACTTCGGGTCATGATGCAATGGCACCCGCGGCGGAGCCGACACGATACGGTCGACGCTCCCGACATCGCGGCCCCCCTGCCTTATCACCGAACTGGTGGACCGTATTGAATGCCGCCCTTGGTCCACAAGCGATTGAGGCCGCGGCTGATCCCGAGCTTTGAGCCCGCTCCGACATTCCGATCGAACACCTCGCCGTAATTCCCGACTTGCCTGATGATCCGCACCACCCAGTCCTTGCTTAGCCCGAGCTGCTCGCCGAAATTGCCTTCGACCCCCAGCAGTCGCCTGATCTCGGGCTGGTTCGATTTCATGGCGTCGTCGATCGTCTTGGAGGAGATGCCGAGTTCCTCCGCGTTGAGCATGACAAAGAGCGTCCACTTCACCACGTCGAACCACTGATCGTCGCCGTGACGCACCAGGGGTCCAAGCGGCTCCTTGGAGATGATTTCCGGCAGGATCACGTGATCATTGGGGTTGGTGAGCTTGAGCTTCTCCGCGTAGAGCTGCGACATATCGGTCGTAAATACATCGCAGCGGCCTGACTCGTAGGCCTTCACCGTCTCGTCGGCGGTGCCGAAGGCAATGACCTCGTACTTCATGCTGTTGGCGCGGAAATAGTCGGCGAGGTTGAGCTCGGTGGTGGTGCCAGTCTGGGTGCAGACCGAGGCGCCGTTGAGCTCGAGCGCCGAATTGACCCTGAGCGCCTTGCGCACCATGAAACCCTGACCGTCATAATACGTCACCCCGGCGAAATTGCCGTAGGAGACGTCGCGCGAAAGCGTCCATGTGGTGTTGCGCGAGAGAAGATCGATGTCGCCGCTTTTGAGCGGCTCGAAGCGATCCTTGGCCGAAAGCGGGGTGAATTTGACCTTGGTCGCATCGTTGAGGACGGCGGCTGCCACCGCGCGGCAAAAGTCGACGTCGAAGCCGGTCCAGTTTCCTCTGTCGTCGGGATTTGAGAATCCCGGCAGGCCTTGGCTCACGCCGCAGATGAGGGAGCCCCGATCCTTCACTGCTTTAAGGGTCTGCGCATGCGACTGCGTCGCGGCGAGGCCCAACGCGCTCGCAACGCAGAAAACAAATAATGCACGGTTCATGGACAGCCTTTCGTCGCAACTTTTGCCGCCGCCCCTCGCCCCCTAGGCAGCATCTCAGAACGATCCCCAAGCGCGGTCAAGCCCTTGACGCTCCACGCATCGAAGGCCATGACCGCTTTCCCGCAGAATGTTCCAAGTTGCACGCCGGCACGCGGGAAGCCCCCGCAACGGCAAAAGGAAGATGTGCCATGCGCAAGAGCAGCAAAGCCGATGCCACGTCGCTCCGTCCGGCAACGCGGCTTGTGCTCGGCGGGCGCGACCCATTGGCGAATCACGGCTTCGTCAACCCGCCGGTTCACCATGCCTCGACCGTGCTCTATCGGACGGCAGAGGATTTTCTGGCTCGCCGATCGCGCTACCTCTACGGTCGGCGCGGCACGCCAACCTCCGAGGCCCTCGAAACGGCACTGCGCGATCTCGAAGGACCGGATTGCGCCGGCGTTGCGCTGTTGCCTTCCGGTCTGGCGGCGATCTCGACCGCGCTCCTGTCCATGCTTCAAGCCGGTGACCATGTGCTCATCACCGACAGTGTCTATCTCCCCACCCGCAAGTTCTGCGACGACATGCTCAAGCGCTACGGGATCGAGACGACGTATTACGATCCGATGATCGGCTCCGACATCGCCGGGCTGATGAAAGCGAATACCCGTGGCGTATTCGTCGAGGCGCCGGGCTCGCTCTCGTTCGAAGTCCAGGACGTTCCGGCCATTGCAGCTGCCGTACATGCCGCAGGCGCATTGGTCCTCATGGATAACACCTGGGCGAGCCCGCTTTATTTCCGCGCGTTGGAAAAGGGCGTCGACCTCTCGATCCAGGCCGGCACCAAATATATCGGCGGACATTCCGATGTGATGCTCGGCACGATCTCAGCCAACGCGCGGACGTGGGAGCGCGTCAATGACATGGTGCATCTATTGGGGCTCTGTGTGGGCCCGGATGACATGTATCTCGGCCTGCGCGGCTTGCGCACCATGGGCGTGCGCCTCGCGCAGCATCACCGATCCGGGTTGCAGGTGGCGCGCTGGCTTGCGAGCCGGCCGGAGATCGCGCGCGTGCTCCACCCGGCCCTCGAGAGTTGTCCCGGTCACTCCATCTGGCAGCGCGACTTTTCCGGCGCGAGCGGCCTGTTCAGTATCGTGTTCACACCGGTTGCAGCGGCGGCGGTGAACGCGTTTCTTGACGAGCTCACTCTCTTCGGCATCGGCGCGTCCTGGGGCGGTTTCGAGAGCCTGGCGATTCCTTTCGAGTGCGCGAGCATCCGGACGGCAACAAAATGGGCGCCCGGAGGTCCTACGGTGCGCCTGCACATCGGCCTCGAAGATGTGGATGATCTCCTCCGGGATCTTGAACGCGGATTTACCGCGTTGGCAGCTGCATCCGCGCAAGGGGATCACGCAGCTTCTCCCGCCGCCTGCCGGTCACGCAGCTCGAAATAGAGATTGCGCCCGTAGACAAACACGCCGAACGCCTGGCCCAGGATGAAGACCGGGTCACGGATGTAGAGCGCATATAAGAGGAGCAGGATGCCCCCGCCGATGGAGAAGAACCAGAACGCGATCGGCATCACCATCTTGCCTGCACGCTCGGACGCGATCCATTGCACCAGGAACCGCATGGTGAACATGATCTGCGCCACGTAGCCCAGCAGCACCCACCATTGAAACTTGGCAATGAATACTTCATGCAAGTAGCTGCCGACGGTCTGTGAAAGATCAACCAGCATTCCGTTTTACCTCCACAACCTGTGGCACCCGGGGGCGCCGGCGGATGAGCCACCACACCCCGAACAGATCGAGGATGCCGATCCAGAGCCGGTCCCACATCCCGTAGTTGGATCGCCCGGAATGGCGGGGCCGATCGATCACATCCACGTAGCCGATCTCATAACCTTCTCGCCGCACCAGCGCCGGAAGGAAGCGATGCAACCCGTCGAAGTACGGCAAGCTGAGGAAAATATCGCGGCGGAATGCCTTGAGCCCGCAGCCGGTATCGCGGGTACCGTCGCGCAGAACGGCGATGCGCACACGATTGGCGATGCGCGATTGCAGTTTTTTGAACGCGGTGGTCCGGCGCCCGACACGCTGGCCCGCCACCAATCCGACGCGGGGAGCGCCCGAGGCCAGCGCCTGGAGCAATGCCGGAATAAACATGGGATCGTTCTGGCCATCACCATCGAGCGTCACCACGATCGGCGCCGACGCGTGGCGCACGCCCGTATGAACGGCAGCCGATTGGCCGCATGAGACCTGGTGCTTGATCTGGCGCAGCCAAGGCCGGGTTGCCATCAGCTGGCTCAATTCGGATTCGGTGCCATCGGTGGAACCGTCATTGACATAGATGACCTCGAAGCGGGTAGCGTTATCGCAATGCTCGACGATTTCGGCGATGAGGGGAGCTATGTTGCCCGCCTCGTTCCGCACCGGAACGACGATGGAAATCTTCGGCAATGCGCTGCCGATCGCCGCATCGCTCATTATCCGCCCCTTTGCGACCCGCTCTCCCGAACCGGCCAGCTTTATGGGGCGATGAGGTGTCGGGCAACCCTCCTGATGCGCGTAAATGAGGGGCCGGACATCGCGTGAATGCGACCGTCACTGGCCGGCAGGAAGGCGAGCCTGCGCGCCGCAAACCAGTTCCGGATGAGAAGGGTGCCAGCGACCCCTATGATTGCGCCGGCGAGCACGTCGCTCGGATAATGCGCCGTAAGCGCCACTCTGCTCACGGCGATCATCACCGCGTAGGTCCATAGCACGGGACGCATCTTCGGCCACAGAAGCCCAAGCGCGCTTGCTGCCGCGAAGGCGTTCACCGCGTGCCCCGATGGAAGGCTCGAGTATTCGACATTCCAGCCCAGCGGCGCATACAGAAACGGATCTAAACTGCCGCCCACAAGCGGGCGCGCGCGTCCGATCAGCCGCTTCACGATCGTGAATATCAGGCCTGGCAGCAGAATTGCTGTGAATAGAAATCCCAGCCGAACAGCGATCGCGGCGAGCACGCGTTGCGACATGGCGGCAAGTGACGGCCTGCAGGCAGCGGCAACAATCATCAACATCAGTCCGATCGGCACGAGGAACCACCCGGATCTGCCGTAGTCGGTGATGATGTCGAAGAAGACTATCAAACCTGGTGGGAGGCGCTGCACAACGCCCACGGACCACCTATCCAGTAACAGCATCGCAACCAGAGTGGCCGCGATTGCGCCTAGCACGGTCGCGATCACGGGCAGCCACTTGCCGCGAGTGCCGACGCCGGCTCTCGGCCCGCGCGCAAACAAACAAAGATAAGCCGCAGCATTGTTGAAAAGATAAGTGAAGGGTGCCCGCCGTGCCGGAGCAGGTTCGATGCCGTCGCTCGCGCTCATGAGCCCTCGCGTGAGCGATAGACGGCAATCGTCAAGGATTGTCCGGTGCTCAAGTTCATCGCTTCGATGCGCGGTCCCGCGGTGTAGCGCAATCCAATCGCTTCGGCGCGCTGCGCAAAGCTCTTTTCGTCGCGCGCTTCGATAAAGGCGAACCGACACCCACCGCCGCGCAGGAACTCGGCAGCACCAATGCTGTCGGTCAGTCGGGTGTCCGTTCCCACGAGAAATACCAGGCTCGGTTCCTGATACCCCACCGCTGCGGCCAAGGGCTGCGCACAGCCGCTCTCGCGCATGGCGCGAGCGAGCGCGAAGCTTGGAAAGATGTATCCTAGCGCGGGAATGACAAAACCGAAAAGCGCAATTGCCATGAGGACGGAAGCAGCAACAGCGCGCAGCAAGCCGTGCTCGGCACCATCCACTTCGTAGAGCCGCCACGCCAGCAAGCCCATGATCACCGAGGCACCCAAGAGCGGCCATGCGAGCAATCCGAACTGACGGCCGATCACGACAAGCGCCACGAGGCCGCCAATGGCTGCCAGCGCCGGAACGACGAACCACCACATGGTTCCCAGCACGAGCCATGGTCGGCGCGAGAGCATGCGCGCGTCGAGCGCCCGCGCCGTAAGGATCGCGACTGCCGGATAAAGCGGCAGCACGTAATGCGGCAGTTTCGTCACCACCGCCTCTAACAGGAGCCAGGAAGGCACCAGCCAAGCCAGGAGAAACTTGGTCGCCGGCTGATGCCGGGTCTCCCAGACGTGCGGGGCAGCCAATGCCGCGAGCATCGCACTCGGCCAGAAGGTGAGCCAGAATAAGACCAAATAATAGCCGGGCGGCGCGCCGTGGGTCTCCTGCGCCGCGAATATCTTGCTGAAGAGGTCCTCCCCAATCGATTCGGCAAAGAATTCCCCGTGCGTGCGCGCGAAGATGGCGACAAACCAAGGCAGGACCAGAATTGGGAACCAGACCATACCGACAAGGGGCCGGAGCAGGAGCAGCCATTGCGCGGAGCGATCCACGATGGCAAGCGTCAGCGCGGTAAGCCCGACCACCATGATGATCAGCGGCCCCTTGAGAAGCACCCCGGCAGCCAATGCGGTCCAGAACACGGCCGGCATGGCCCAGCCATGGCTGCGATCGTTAAGCCCCTCGTCCGCCACAGCTGAGTTGTAGACACGCGCCAAAGCGCCCATTGCGGCCACGACTGTCATTACCAACATGGCGTCGGTTTTGGCGATGAGCCGTTCGATGCCGAGGAGCACGCAACTGGCCATCATCAAGCCAGCGAGCAAGGCCGCCCGGCGGGAGACGAACGCAAGCGCCGTCCAATACGTCAGCAGAACCGCGCCGACGGCACCGACAAGGGAAGGGATCCTATAGAGCCAGATGGTGGTAAGCGCGCGTTGGAAACCGAGGGCGCTCGCGGTTTTCACGACGGCCGCCTGCAGCCAGTAAATACCGACTGGCTTCTTGTAGCGCACCTCGTCCTGGAAACGGATGTCGACGTAGTCGCCCGTTTCCAGCATCTGCTTCGTCGCTTGCGCAAACCTCGCCTCGTCGCGATCGATGGGCGGGATGCTGAACAAGCCGGGCAGGAAGGCCAGGAGGGACACAACGAGAAGCGCGGCAACCGCGCGCGCATGTGACACAATCGCGAAATCGATCACGGCCGTGAGGCTGCGCGGGGCAGTGCTTCGGCGCGCTAGCTGCACGGTATGGAGATCTTGTGTCACGCGGAACCAAACTACTGCAAGCGCACCATGACGCTGTCGCTCACCCCGCGCGCATCCATGACGGTCAGGCGCACGAAACCGGGACCGTCCGGCTGGAAGAAGAGCGTGCGCCGTGCGGACGCATCCGCAAGCGGCAAGCCGTTCACCAGCACGGTCAGCGGTGCGGCGCCACCCGTCACCTTGACCGGAATGGGGTCGGGTCGACCTGCCTCATCGTTCGCGAGCTCGAGGCGCGCCCCGTTGGGCGGGAACATGATCCGAGGTTGCGCCTCGCCGGTGTCGGATACGAACCCGGCAGGACGGAAGTGTTGCAGCGGGGGCGGCAGCTTCCCGGTCGCGGCAACGAGTACGCCGGCCGGACTCTTGGGCAGGGGGGCAGGTAATTTTCCCGTTCTGGCAAATGCATCGAACAGAACGGGTGCCGCGGCGAGCCGGCCCGTGAGGCCGGGCACCGGTGCTCCATCGGGCCTGCCGACCCACACGCCTATTGTGCGCGTGCCATCGAAGCCCACGGCCCATGCATCCCGATATCCGTAGGAGGTGCCGGTCTTGAATGCGATGCGCCCGCCCGCCGCGTTCTCCGGGGGCGGCGTTCCGAGCAGAATATTGCCGATGTACCACGCAGCAACCGCATCGACCAGACGGCGCGGCGCTGGGGCTTCTTCCGCATTGGCTCGCGGCCGCTCTGACAGCTGCAGCGTCGTTCCCAGCCGCGCGAGGCCGGCATAGAGCCCCACCAGGTCCGCGAGCTTCACCCCCACACCGCCCAGCCCCATTGCAAGTCCTGGCACTTCGCCCTGCGGCAGCATGAGCGATGCTCCCGCCTGCTGCAATCGCGTCGCAAAGCGGCTTGCTCCGATCCTCTCGAGCACTGCCACCGCGGGGACGTTCAATGAGAGCTGTAGCGCGCGGCGCACCGTCACCGTACCCTGAAAGGTCTGATCGAAATTCTCCGGCGCATAACCGCCGAAGCGAACCGGACGGTCCTCGACCAGCGTCTCGGGGTGCACGAGGCCGTCCTCGAACGCGAGACCATAAATAAACGGTTTGAGCGTCGAACCGGGCGAGCGCACTGCCCCGGTCATATCGACTTGGCCGGCGCGACGGCTGTCGAAATAATCAGCCGAACCGACGCGGGCGAGCACCTCCCCGGTCGCGTGATCGACGGCGAGAATCGCAATGGAGATATCAGGTCCGAGTGCCTGGGCGCGCGCGCGTGCAAGCTCCTGCAGATTCTTCTGCAACAAGCCATCGATGCTGAGGCGGTGAACGCTGCGCTCCGGTGCCCCTGCAACAACCACATCGGCCGTGTGCGGAGCAAGGAGCGGCATCGGCAGACGCCCCTGCGGCACCGGCTCGCCTCTTGCCCGCGCGATCTCCTCGCCCCCGATCAGGCCCGCCGCGGTGAGGCGGTCGAGCACGCGGTCACGTGCGCGCCGCGCCGCTTCGCCGGAGCGATCCGGACGTCGCTGCTCCGGTGATTGCGGCAAGCCCACCAGCAGAGCTGCCTCGCCGAGCGTCAAGCGGCGCGGCTCCTTGCCCAAATAGGCCAGTGAGGCGGCACGGATGCCCTCGAGATTCCCGCCGTAGGGTGCAAGGCTGAGATAAAGTGAAAGAATAGCCTCCTTTGACAGCGAGCATTCCAGCTCGACGGCTCGCACCATCTGACGCAGCTTCGCGCTGAAGGAGCGTTCTGCCCGAGGTTCCAGCAGCCGCGCAACCTGCATGCTTATGGTCGAGCCGCCGGAAATGATGCGGCGATGGATGATCAGTTGGACTAGCGCACGACCTAGCGCGAGCGGGTCGACGCCGTGATGCGAGGCAAAGCGCTTGTCCTCGTAAGCGAACAGCATATCGAGAAAGCGGGGATCCACATCCTCGCGCGTGGCGGCAATCCGCCATCGACCTTCAGGTGTCGTATAGGGCCGCAGCAGATTGCCCCCGCGGTCCACGACAAGCGTGGAGAACACGAGACCCTCCCTGACCGGCGCCGGACCGAGGGACACAATCCAAGATGCGGCCGCCCATACCGCCGCGCCTGTCGCGAGCGAAACAAAGATGACGCTGAGGCAGAGCCATCGCCTCCAAAGCCAGACCCGGATCCCCCTCCTCCATTTGGGCATAAGCGTTAGCATAGCGGGGCCGTGTCCCGGATGCGGCGCAGCGCGAGCGAATACACAAGCGCTTCCACCACCAGAGGGCGCGGAGGAGCGAAGCGGTGCGCCGCTGATCCGGGACCGTCGCAAGCTCCAAGCAGCGAGGCGCCGGAGATTTGTAAGGTCCCGGGTCTGCAGCGCATCGTGAGCAGCGCAATCACGCCGTGCACATGAGCGTAGAGTAGACTTGCGCTGCTCATGCTGCACTGCGCCCGGGACACACCCGTGTTCACCTCGCGGCGGTCACTTCAACCGAGCCCGAGGCAGTGCGGCCGAAGCGGTCGGGCCGGTACATGTCTTCCACATACGCTTGCGGATGGACGTAACGACCCGGGGAGACCGCGCGCACGACGTAAGCCACCGTGAACACCGACGGATCGCTCTGCTTGCGATCGAAGGCGGCGCTGAAACGGTCATCCCGGAATTCCGAGCTCACCGGCTCTTGCGCATCTTCAATCCACGCAAGCGTGCCGGCATCCCCTGAAGACACGAGGCGCGGATTGTCGATCTCAAACCCCGCGGGAAGATAGTCGGCAACGATGATGCGCGCGAACTGCGGCTGCGGCTCGGTGATTTTCAGCACGACGGCAAAACGGTCGTTCTGTCTGGCCTTGCCTGGATCGGCAGGCTTGCCGGCAAGCGTGTAGTACCTGCGCTCGATCTTGAAGCCCTTCTCGGCTGCGGGCTCGGGCACAAGCGGCGCGCCGGAAACCGTGATGACCGCTTGTACGCTCCCCTCCCCCGCATTGGTGATCTTCAACGGCGTCTGGAGCTCGCCCGGCAGGAAGCGTCGATTGAGAGCGCCCTGCACCTTTTCGCCACCAACGTCGAGCGACACCGTCTGCGCATCCTTGGCGAGAGCGCGCGCGGCGAGCACCATCCACGCCTGCTCCTGGGTGGACGTATAGGTTGTGAGATTGCGTGATGCCTCGACGTGCTGGACCGCACCCGTAATGGTCGGGCGCGGCGCACCGCCTTCGGACGCAAGCGTCACCAGCGCGGCCGCGTCGCGCAGCACCGACCCATAATCGGTGCGACCATATTCCAGCACAGGCTGCGGCGCGATCGAGGCAAGCGCCGCCGCATAAACCCGCTCGGCACGCATGCGATCGCCGAGCATGGCGAGCGCCGCCGCGATCTGCGCCTTGGCGATCGGGGTTGCAATCGCGTCGAGCTTGGTGTCGGCGTAATAGCGCAGATCGCCGATGGGCGCGGCACCGTTGCGTGCCAGCACATATAGGGCATAGGCGAGATTGCGCCCCCCGTCCTTGGCGAGATCCTGAGCATTGGCCACGAAATTGCGCAGCCGATCGAGCGCGAGCTTGAAAGCCGTATCGGGTACGGCAAAGCCGCGCTCCCGGGCGCGCGTGAGGAAGTCGCCGACATAGGAGTCCAGCCACACGTCATCGCCGCCGGCCGACCACAGCCCGAACGAGCCGTTCGAACCCTGACGCGCGAGCAGCCGGTCGATCGAATCGCGTATGCGCTGATCGACGGTCCCATCCAGCGCAAGATGCCCCGCGCCGGCGAGATCGTTGACGTAGAGGAGCGGCAATGCCCGGCTCGTGATCTGCTCCGAGCAACCGAACGGGTAGCGGTCCAATGCCGCGAGCAGGGCCGCCGCATCGAGCGCAGTCGAGACCCCAGCCGACACCGCGACGCTCGTGCTCCCCGGCACCAGGTCGGCAAACAGATCGTTGGAGAGCGCGAGGCTTTCGCCTTGGGCGAGCGGCTTGACCGTGCGGCGCGCGAGGATCTGCGTCGCCGGTCGCACGTTGAGCGCGTATCTGCGCTGGATCGCCAATCCTGCCGGACCTGCGATGCGCACCACGACGTCGGCCGTTCCCGCTGCACTCGCCGCCAGCGGCACGGTCACGCTGTTGCGCTGCTTGGCGGCGAGCTTGAACGTCTGCGGGGCGGCGCTCCCGATCACGTTGAGACCTTCGCTCCTGACCTCGACCTGGTAGTCGCCGGCCGGGCCCTCGACATTGTCGAGGTCGAGACGCATGGTGCCGCGATCGCCGTTGAGAAGAAAACGCGGCAGCGTCGCAGTGAGCACCAGCGGATCGCGAATGGTGACATCGCCGCTCGCTCGCCCGACCTTGTCCTTCGACCAGGCGACCGCCATCACCCGTGCGGTGCCGGCAAAATCAGGGACATCGAATGCCACCTCAGCGGTGCCATCGGCCTTGACCGAGACAATGCCGGAGTAGAGCGCCAGCGGCTTTTGCGCCGGCGGCGAGCCCTGTAACTCTGCGGCTCCCGCGTCGCCGCCGGTCTTGATCTGGCCGCGGGCACCTTGCATCCCATCGATCAGCTGACCGTAAAGGTCGCGGATATCGGCCGTGAGCCACCGCTGACCGAGATAATAGTCGTCGGGCGCAGGTGGTTTGTAACCTGTCAAGTTGAGGATTCCGACGTCGACGGCGGCAATGACGATCCGCGCATCCTCGCCCGGAGCGAGGCCGCCAACTTTCACCGGAATGCGCAGCGGACTGTTCGGACGCAGCAGCCCCGGCAATTGCATATCGAGTGCGAGCGTGCGCGCTTTGCGGTTGATGGAGAACCAGCGCACTCCGATCGCACGGCCCGGCATGCGCTCGGCACGCGTATCGAGCGGACGGCGCAGCGTCGCGACCACATAGGCTCCGCTGCCCCAATCGTTGCCGACGGGCACGCGCAATTTCGCGGTGCCCGCCG
Source organism: Xanthobacteraceae bacterium (assembly GCA_036513475.1). GTDB lineage: Bacteria > Pseudomonadota > Alphaproteobacteria > Rhizobiales > Xanthobacteraceae > VAZQ01. Next base: position 16,935 of record DATBYX010000363.1, read on the forward strand.
GTACGTCCTGGGTAACCGTAGAGCTGAGGCGATCGCCGATGACATCGAGCGTGACTTTGCCGGCGGTCCGTGCAGTAACCGCCACGGTCATGCTTTCACCGGGGATATATTCCGCCTTGTCGAGTGCGATCTCCAACATGTCCGGAGTGTCCGCACTCGCCTCCGTGTACCAACCCGCATCAAAGGCAACCGAGGTGATAGCGCCGTTGCGGTCTGTGCTCGAAACCTCGAGGCGATAACGGCCCCACTGCACCGGGACGGAGATGCGCGCGGGCTTGCCCACGGCCACATCGACGCGTCCGTCGGCAACGCGCTTCGTAGTCTTGACCGGTTCGAACTCCCAGGTGCCCTCGCGGCGATACCACTGGTATCTGGTCTCCACCTTGAGAAGCTCATAGCGCAGCGCGCTGCTTGCGAGCGATGCACCTTCGGGAGAAACAACAGCCACGTCGAACGACGCATTCTCGCCGTCACGCAGGGAGCGGCCCGAGAACAGCGGTTTGATGCCGATCATGGGCCCTGCCGGAAGTACGGGCAGCGTGAGCTTGCGCTCCACCGCGCGGCCGCCGGGCTCGGCCATGCGCACGACGACCTGCGCTTCGAGCGGGCGGGTTGTGGCGGGCTGCTTCTCGAGCGCAACGGTAAAGCTGGATTTTCCAGTGACATCCGTCTCGGGCAGTGCTTCGAGCGTCTGACGGGTGGACTCGACCTCCTCATCTGCAAGCCCGAACTGATAACCGGCAAAGCCCGGCCGTTCGCTTGCCGCCGACACAGTCACCTCGCCTTCGAGCTCGAGCTTGGCAGCCGGTGCGCCGTAGAGATATCGCCCCTCGACAGTGACCTCGGCGGGGCTGGTCTTCGAGATTGCCTTTGCGTTGGCGGCGAGATCGAATTCAATGCGGTCGGGCACATAGTCCTCAACCAGGAATGTGGCCTGCCCTAGCGCGGAACGCTTGGGATCCGCGTAGGCGCGCACGTGCCACGTGCCCGTGGCGGCGGACGGCACCAGCGCAACCGCCAGCGCGTGGCCGCCCAGGCCTGCATCCGCAACTGCCGAGCGGCGATATTCGACCCCGTCGGGCCGCTCGACCACGAGCGTGAGGGGCACATCCAACGCGGCATTTCCCTGTCCGTCGCGCAATAGCGCCGTCACCTGCACCGTCTCACCTGAGCGATAGACTCCGCGCTCGGTAAACACGAAAGCATCCAGTCCGGCGGGCACGGCGCGGCCAGACACGCCGCGATCGCTGAGGTCGAACGCGGGTGCCTTGAGGCTGAGAAACGCGTAGTCGCCCTTCGCATCCGAGGCGACCAGCATGGCAGGCGCGAGCGCACCCTCGCCCCGCGCCAGGTTGGCCTCGAATTGCACGTGCCCCGCATCGTCCGTGCGCTTGCTTGCAAGCACCTCGTTGCTGCGCGAGAGGAGCCGCACCTCGACCGCACTCTTCGGCTGCGCCGTCTCCAGCGAATGCACCAAAGCGTGCACGCCATCGTTGCCGGACAACGAAGTGAGGCCGAGATCGGAGACGATGAACCATTGCGTGGCCAGCGCGTCGAACTCATCCATGATCGCGCCCGCAGGCTGCGCAACCATGACGTAGATGCCGGCGGCGAGCGTGCCTACGGTCTCAGCCACGGGAAATGCCGTGGTCACATCGGCGTTGAGCGTCTGCTCGACGCTCATCTCGCCTTTCCACACCTGCGAGCCGCGCCGCGCCGTCAGCTGATTGATGTCGTAGCGGTCGAGCGCGCGCTGAAAATCGTAACCGAGCACGGTGTCGAGGAGATTGCGGTCGCCGATGCGGTAGATTTCGAGCGCGACACTCGTGGTGTTGACGCTGACCACCGGGATTCCGCGCTGGCCGGCGCGCGGCAGGACATAGGCCTTGCTCGTGAATCGCACGAGCGGCTTGCGGTCACGAACATACACATTGAACTCGGCCGAGCGCGCCAGGGTCTCCTTCACGGCCGACGGAATGCCGGCGCGCAACGTAATGGCGTAGCGCTCGCCGTGCTTGAGCCCCTCCACGCAGAGCTGGCGTGCCTGCGCCGATACCGCCGGCTTGTCCTGGCCGGTGACTGCGACGAACGGCGAGAAATCCGTGCTCTTGACGGGGAGGTCCTCGGAGAACTGAAAGCAGACCCGGGGGGACGCCGCATCGGCATCGACGCTGTAGTCGAGCAGCCGAAACCCATGATCCTCGCGGATGCGCTCATATTCCTGCCGGACCTCCGCGACCTCGCGCAGGTCGAGGGACACGCGCAATGCGTCAAGCGCCGGACGCCAGATCGAACGATCCACGTAGGTGCGCGCGAGCACCACCAGGCTCTGGGTCTCCTCACCCGGATCGCTTGAGCGCTGGTAGGCAATGTAGGCGGCAGTCGCCGCACGCTCGAGCAGCAGAGTGCGCTCCTGCTCGTTGCTCGGGCGGATCTGCAGCACGGCCCTGGCCAGACGCAGCCAGTTCGCGCTGTCGTCCGGCGCGACCACGACGATCTGCCCGAGGATCTGCATGCCTGTGCGGAAATCATTGCGCTGGAAGGCGGCATCGGCCTCTCTGCGCAGCGCCGCGGCGGGCTTGGTCACCTGGCCGGCTTCGGTCTTGATCTGGGCCTCGAGCTTGATCGCGGCGTCGGCAAGATCGCTGCGCTTGAAGCCCTTCTCGGCGGCAAAGCCCGCGACGGACAACAGCAGCACGAACGCGGCCGCGAGGGCGGCGCGGGCAAACGCGACCATGGGGGCAACCTCCTCATTCCCGCCGGCTTGGGGGATTTCCGAGCGGGTGGCCAAAGATGAACGGCAAAAGGTGTCGAGGTCGTGGCGGAATCTGCGGCGCAACGCGCGTCAGCTCGCCGCCAATTTGAGGGGTCGGTTCGCGACAGAACCTAGCCGAAACGCGCCCCAACTGTGAATTTAGTGACTTCGTAAGTCGGCAAAAGGATTTCGGATGGTTAATCCGCCAATCCTTTGGCCATCTTGCATATCCTCCGAATACAGGACGCGACATTTTGGCCAATGCAGCTGCCGCCACGATCAACGCATCATAGAATGACAGTTGAACCCGTTCGAGCAGGTCGAATGCGAGGTCATGCGTTTGAACGGTCACCGGCTCGAGCGAACACACCGCCCGCACCGCAGATAACACCTCCCGAATCTCCCGCGGCCGTAACGACCGCTTCCGTGAGGCGACTGATGCGAATTCGTTGAGGACCTGAGCACTGATCACACCTCCGCCGCTGATCAATGTCTCGGCCTCATCCGCCTTTACCGGATCGCCCGAAATCAAGTACAGGAGGACGTTCGTATCGAAGAAAATCTCAGCGGCGCTCATTCGCTTCGAGCCGATCGAAACGGAATCCGGCCGGAAGCCGACCGCGGAATTTACGCAGCCGCCGCAAAAGTTCCTGGGGCGCCGGAGCCCGCTCGATCTCAAGCATGCGTCGTCCGGCGACATGAATCTCTATATCGTCCCCTTCTTTCAGCCCGAGCGCCTCGACGACGGACTTGGGCAGGCGGACGGCGAGGCTGTTTCCCCATTTGGCGACGTGCATGACGTTCACTCTGATATACGTCAAGTCTAACGTAGATCATATGCGTTCACCCAAAGTCAAAGCCCAGTGTTCAAGAGATTCTCAAGAGGATGGAGTGCGATCCCCGCCGGCTTACTCGATCGTCTGGTAACCGCGGATGACAGACTCGGAGCCAAAGCCCCAGTAATTGCGCAGCGTATCAGGACCCCAGACTTTAGGGCGCTGGGGGCGGTCCTGATGCCAGGGGCGCGGATCGAAATAGCCGAGCGCCTCGTCTTTCATCTGATCCATCTCGCAAAAGAACTCGACCCGAGCCTTGTCGGGATTACGGTGATAGATCGCGATGTTGTGCCCGATGATGTGGCGTCCCGGCCCCCAGACCAGGTGAATATCGTTTCTGGCGAGCCACTCGCAGGCCCGCTGGATCTCCGCCCAGTCCTTCACCTCGAAGGCGATGTGATGGAGTTGCGGCACCTCGTCGTAGACGAAGTTGACGGTATGATGGTCAGGCCCGCAGCGCAGAAAGGCAAAAGTGTCGTCGCGCCAGTCGGAGACCCGGAATCCGAGCACGTCCGTATAGAATTTCACCACTCCCTGCACATCGCGCACGCGATACGCCACGTGTCCGAGCTTGATCGGCGTGATGCCCGATGGGCTTCGGTCCTCCTTGGCAAACCGATATTCGGAAAAAATCTCAATCAACGTGCCTTTCGGATCCTTGAAGACAATAGCGTCATCGATCCCAGGCGTGATGCTGCCGCGCCGCTCGACCGAGATCCCCTGCGAGGAAAACCCGCACGCAAGCGTGGCGAGATCGCTACCGGGTGCGACCTGGAATGCGAGCCGCGAGAGCGCGTTGGCCGGTCCAGGCTCCAGGGCGATTGCCTCGAGCCCCTGCTTGCTCGCCAGCACCGCGCCCTTTGCGCTCCGATCAACGAGAACGAGACCGATGATCTCGGTGTAATACGCGACCTGCCCACCAATATCGGGTGTTGTCAGGGTGGCATGGCCCAGCCTGCGCACCTCGACCATTCAACGATCAAACAGCCTTGGTGCGCTGCCTGTGCAGGTAAGTCTGCTCGAATTCACCGGCTTCGCACAGCCCTTCCCAGTCGAGCGCCACCAGCCTTCCTCGCCGGAGCTCAATCAGTCCGGCTCCGCGAATCTCCTGCAGAGTGCGGTTGACGTGAACCGTCGACAGCCCGAGCGCGTCAGCAATATCGGTCTGTGTCAGAGGCAGCTCGACGCTGTACTCGGAGGAAAGCGCCACAGCTTGCATGCGCACAATGAGCTCACAGAAGAGGTGCGAGACCCGGGTGAACGCCGACCGTCGCCCAATCCCGACCATCCATTCCCTGAAGATGGCGCCATCGATCAGGGTGCCGCGCCAGAATAGGTGGGCCACATCCGGCTGCTCACGAAAGAGCCCGAGCATGGCTTTATGAGGAATCATGGCCACCTGCGAAGGGGCGAGACTGCATACGTTGTGGTCCGCCACAGAAAGGAAGAGAAACGGCAGGTCCGGCAGATCGCCCGGAATATGGAACGACGTGATTTGACGCTTGCCGTCCGCCACCAGCTGATACCGGCAGCAAAACCCCTCCAGCAGCAGGGTGACTGAGGTTGGACGGTCTCCCTCCCGAACGATGTCCGTATGCGGGGCGACGGACACGCGGGCCGCCTCGAGTCGGCCGAGCGCGTCGCGCTGGCTGCCGGAAAGCTCGCCGATGCTTTCCAGCTTGCGAATGAGCAGCTCGGCAGGCGTTTCTGACTTGCTCATGAGCGATGTGCCCTTGCAGCTCAGCGCTCCCGCTCCGTGTTCCACGTTGGGTCCTTGGCCTTCCTTGTCAAGCCCCGCTTCTACCCCCGTTCACCGCGCGTGGGGGGGCGGCCAAGACACGTCTGGTCTGCTGCATCGAACGGCGGGTGGTCTCGATCATGGCCTGCGCGGCCTTGATCTCCTCACCCAGAGCTTCGGTAAGGGTCCTCGTCTTCTCCAAGAGGGTGTAGGCAGATTGAATCTCATTGGGCATGCGCCCCTTTGGCCTGCGCGCACTTTCCAATACTTCGCGGAAGGGAAGGACCAGCAATACGCGGCCGTCCGAGTCGGCAATCTCGAAGCTTCGCAGCATCGGATCGGAGCGCTCGGCCAGCAGCTCGCTCCACATCGCTCGTGCCGCATGGAATGCCTCGAGGTAGGCGATATCGAGGTCAGGCAGATCAAGACCGATCTCGTCCGGGCTGAACTCGCGGCCGATGCGCAGGTGGAAGTAATAGCGCATAAGACATTCTCCTGATCATCGCCGCGGGGAGCTCAATCAGGACGGCTTGTCTCCGGCCCGAACGACATGAGCTTCGGATCAAACGGAATCGACAGGGTGGCTTCGAAGCCGGTCTCCTTGTAGCCTAATCTGGCATTGCCGCCGATCTGCTTCAACTCCCGTTCGATCAACGTGGTTCCAAATCCTTTCCTGGCCGGCTTCTTGGCCGGAGGCCCGCCCGCTTCGGTCCACTGCAGCACCAGCTCCGAGGAGTTACCTTGGATTGACCAAGTGATGGATACCCGACCGTTCGCCTGCGACAGGCTCCCATGCTTCACCGCATTAGTCGCGAACTCGTGCACCACGAGCCCGAGCGCAACAGCCGCGTTCGGCGTGAGGTGGACATCAGGTCCGTTGACCTCGATGCGCTCGCCCGGTCCGAGCTGATGCGGCTTAAGCTGCTCAGTGATGAGATCGCGCAGGAAAACCTCCCTCCAGTTCTCGCGCGAAAGGAGGCTGTGGGACGCGGCCATTGCCTGGATGCGGCCCTCGAAGGCCGCAGCAAACTCCTGCGGGGACTGCGTCTGCGCCAAGGTTTGCCTGGCAATCGCGTTCACGACGGTGAGCATGTTGCGCACACGATGGTTGAGCTCCTCGACCATTGCGCGCTGCTGCGCCTCCGCTTCCAGGATCCGGGTGATTTCGACGAAAGTCACGATCACCCCCTCGACCATGTGATCGTGCGCTCTATACGGAAGAATCCGCATGAGGTAGTCGGCTCTGCCGTCCGAGCGGCGAATGCTGCGTTCAATCGGTTCACCGCGCTCCAGCACAGTTTCCACGTCGCGACGCAACTCCTGGTTCTCGAACTTGCTCACAATGTCGGTGAGCGGCCGGCCGCAGTCGCTGGAGATCAGATTGAACAGCTCGGTCGCCGGCGGAGTGAAGCTACGGATACGGAAATTCCTGTCCAGGAATATCGTGGCGATCTGCGTGCTGTCGAAGAGGTTGCGCAGATCGTTATGTGCCCGGTCGAGCTCGTCTACTTTCGAGTTCAGCTCGGCATTGACGGTGTGCAGCTCCTCGTTGACCGCTTGCAGCTCCTCCTTCGACGTCTCAAGCTCCTCGTTGGTCGACTGCAGCTCCTCGTTGATCGCTTGCAGCTCCTCGTTCGACGATTTCAGCTCCTCTACGGAGCTATCGTACTCTTCGATGGTTGACTGCAGCTGTTCGCGCAGCTCGCTCACCTCGTGCTCCAGCTCTCTGGAAGGTTCGGTTCTGGCCTCGAGCCGAGGAGCGGGTTTGGATGCAGCCGCGCGACCGGCATCGCTGAAGAGGACCAGGAACAGCGGATCCTCATGGGGGCCGAAAGGTTCAATGGTCAAGTTGACGAGCTGCTTGCGCTCGTCGAGCTCCACCTCCACGTGCTCGCGGCTCACTGGCGCGCGCGTCTGCACGGCCTCCCGCAACGCCGACCGCAGATAGAGCCGCAGGCCCTTACGGGCCATGCCAAGCAATTGCCGGTTGGGCAAGCCGCTAGCCGGTTCGAGATATTTGCCGGTGCGGGGCGAGAAATGGAGGATGTCACCTTCCGCGTTCACGACCACGTGGGCTGGTGCAAACCGCTCCACCACCCGACTTTCCACGCTGCGCCGCAGGTTGGCGGCAGTCGTTGCCTGGTCTTGCCGCCGTTCACGGGTCGACGGCAAGCTGCGCGCCTGCGGCACGAAGGGAAACCGTACCGGCGATAAAACGTGATCACGCCGTTGAAAGATGCGATGCTTCTTGTCCACAGGCGCGAACAGATCCGCGTGCTGGGTGACGTTCTCCGAGGTCCCAAGAAACAGGAAGCCACCCTCGCGCAGAGCAAAATGGAACACCGGGATGATCTGCGACTGGAACTGACCGCCGAGATAGATCAAGAGGTTGCGGCAGGAGATCAAGTCGACGCGCGAGAACGGCGGATCGCGCACGACGCTGTGTGCCGAAAAGATGCACAAATCCCGCAGCTCTTTGCGCACCGTGTAGCTCACGTCGTCGGACGCAAAGAACCGCTTGAGCCGCCCCGGCGACATGCCTCCCAGCATTTGGCGCGGATAATATCCGGTGCGCGCAATCGCGATGGCTTGCTCGTCGATATCGGTCGCGAAGATTTGCACCTTGGGAGGGGTCCGGATGCCATCCGTGTGCTCACGCAGCAAGATCGCGAGCGAATAGACCTCCTCCCCCGTGGAGCATGCAGGACACCACACCCGCACGCTGTCGGCCGGCGCGTTGCCTTCAAACAAACGGGGAATGACAAGCTGCGTCAGAGCCTCGAATGCTTCAGCGTCGCGGAAGAAATTCGTCACTCCGATGAGAAGATCGCGGAACAGCAAGTTGACTTCATTGGGGTCCGTCTTCAGCCGCGCGAAGTACTCTTCAAGTCGTGTGACACCGACCACCTGCATGCGCCGGCGTACGCGCCGCGTGAAGGACTTCTCCTTGTAGCCGGAAAAATCGTGCCCGACCTGGCTGAGCAGCAGACTGTAAATCGGCTGGTAGCGTTCCGCCACGTCGTCATCGGTGCCGTGCTCGAAATCTCTGTCTGCCTTGCTTTCCAGCAGCCGAAAGCTGTGCGCGTAGTCTGCGAGGCGGGACGGGATTTGCTCGACCCTCGCGACGATATCCACCATCCCGGAGGCGATCGCAGCATCCGGCATCTGGCTGTGCAGCGGGCC
>DATBYX010000364.1:0-7575 GCA_036513475.1 Xanthobacteraceae bacterium
CGACGATCATCATCTCGCCCTATGCCAAGCGCGGTTACATTGACTCTACGTCATACGATACGACCTCGATTCTAAAGTTCATCACGCGCAGATTTGGTTTGGAGCCGCTCTCTGGCGTACGCAGAAATGTCGGCGATCTCACCGCAGCGTTTGATTTCGCGCACGAGCGATCCGGGGAATAAATTGATTATATCGCGCAAATCACAGCGTGCCGGGCGCAAGCGCGGTTGGCAGTCCGTTCGAGCGCTGACGCAATCTCATGCACTGCGGCAGACATGATCCCGAGGAGATCGACATGAACATCGAAGGAAAGGTCATTGTCGTCACCGGGGCAGCGCGCGGGATCGGGCAGGAATATGCCCGTTATCTCGGTGGCCGCGGCGCCCGTATGGTGATTGCCGACATCAATGACTGCGCAAATACGCTGGCCCTGGTCAAGGCCGAACGGGGCATGGCAGTGGCGACGAAGCTCGACGTCGCCAGCGCCTCGTCGGCGATGGCGATGGCGCAAACGGCGCTTGACGCCTTCGGCCGCATCGACGCGCTCATCAACAATGCCGCTTTGTTTGGTGGTCTGCGGGGTGGCCGTTTCGATGCGATCAGCGAGGACGACTGGGATGCCGCAATGGTTGTGAACGTCAAAGGCATCTGGAACTGCTGCAAAGCCGTCGTCCCCGCACTGCGCCGGACCGGCGGCGGCAGCATCGTCAACATCGCATCGCTCGCGGCCACTTACGGCATGCCGTTTGGTTTGCACTATACGACATCCAAGGCCGCCGTGATCGGACTGACCCGCGGGCTTGCCCGGGAACTGGGACGCGACAACATCCGGGTGAACGCTGTCGCACCGAGCATCGTTTTGACCGAGGGAACGCGTGAATTCTTCGCGGAGAAGGCGGACAAGGCACTGGATACCATCAAGATGGGCCAGGCGATCGCGCGCAATCTCCTGCCGTCGGATCTCTCAGGTACCATTCACTGGCTGGTCTCTGACGCAAGTCAATTGGTGACGGGCCAGACAATCGCAGTCGACGGCGGGACAGTCATGCACTGAAAGGCCGGCGCTCGCGCGTCGCCGCCAGACGTCGTTAGAGCATCTTACGATCAGGTCGAACTGTGACTCAATTTGCCTCCTCGGCGCCACCTTGCGATTCAGCTGAACTATTTGAACAGCAGATACTCGATCGGATCGGACGGCAGGTCCCAATGCAACCCGGCCTCGGCGACTACCGACATGAGATTAGCCACGACGATAACGATGAAGCCAGCGGCGGTGACATTCGCGATGCGCCATGGGACTGGTTGCTCTTTCAGCCAGGTGGCTACAATGAGCATGAGGCCGCTTGCCGCAATCTGGCTGATGAAGGCAATCAGGCACCACGTATAGAGATGAAGGCCGAATAACGGGCTGCCGAAACCTTTATCGACGGGCAGAATGTGCAGGAGCACCTGGCGCGTTGAGACTGCGGCTCCCACGAGGGCGGAAAGGATGGAAATGCCGCTGCCGATGGCGATGGCACGACACGTGAGCGCGCCATCGCGCGCCTGCAGCAGCATGTACAACGGTCCGAGCGCGCACAGCATCAGAGCAACCCGCTGAACGACGCAGAGCGGGCACGGCGGCTCCCCGAGGATCAGCTGGACGCCGAAGGCGGCAACCAGAATCAGCACTAGGAGCCATACGTTGAGGGCGGCTGCGAGGAGATAGAGCCGGGCCATACGGCCTCCTCAAAAGCTCAGAGTAAGCGGCGTGGTCATATCGCGCACGACATGCAGGAGAACCCATGCAACTGTCAGGAGGAATAAGGGAAGCTGCAGCGGGTGTTTGCGCCACATGGCGCCGAGCGTCAGCAGCACCAGGATCATGAACAGCGCGTAAACCATGGGCTCAGGACCAAACTAAATGCTATCCTCGTAGCTATTCCAGGACGGTGTCTCGATGCAAGGTGGCAGCGAACGTGAATTTGGCCTTGTGGCTGCTCCGGGCGGGTAAGTCGGATCCGCACCAGCCCGCCATCGGCTTCGGTGAGCGCACCATTCGCAGCTATGGCAAATTTGCCGAGCGGGTCGCGCGGCTCGCCGCTGCTTTGCGCCAGCGATTGCGTCTCGCTCCGGGCGAGCCCGTCATGCTCGCCGCAAGAAATTCGCCGGACTATCTGGAAGTTCTATGCGCGATCTGGCACGCGGGGCTTGCCGCGGTTCCCGCGAATGCCAAGCTGCACGGCGCAGAGCTGGGTTACATTCTCGAACATTCGGGCGCCCGCGTTTGTTTTGCCTCGGACGGACTTGACGCGCAGCTCGCGCCGCATGTTCCGCGCAGCGTGGAGCACCTGATCACCATCGGCGGTCAACAGTATCGCGACTTGCTGAGCTGCGATGCGATGCCGGTTGAGCCGCGCTCGGGAGACGATCTGGCTTGGCTGTTCTACACCTCGGGCACTACCGGACGGCCCAAGGGCGCAATGCTCACCCATCGCGTGCTCGCAGTGATGAGCCATTCCTACGTCGCCGAAGTGAATGCGGCCGGGCCGGGCGATCCGATCGTTCACGCGGCGCCCTTGAGCCATGGCTCGGGTCTCTATGCTCTGCCGCATCTCATGCGCATGGGCGTGCATGTCGTGCCCGAGTCCGGCGCCTTCGACCCGGACGAGATTTTTCGTCTGCTCCGGGCATGGCCGCGCACGTCTATGTTTGCGGCGCCGACGATGGTGAAGCGTCTGGTCGAGCACGCCAACGACTGCGATCAACCCCACTTGCGGATGCTCGTCTGGGGCGGCGCCCCGATGTATGTCGAGGACACGATCAAGGCGCTCGATCGTTTCGGCCCGTGCTTGGCCCAGATATATGGGCAAGGCGAAAGTCCGATGACGATTACGACCTTGTCGCGTGCCGAGATCGCGGATCGCGCCGATCCGCGCTGGCGCGAGCGGCTCGCGTCCGCCGGGCGTCCTTTCGCCTGTCTTGAAGTGATGATTGCCGATGCGAATGCTGGCGCTGTGCCGATCGGGGAGGCAGGAGAAATTCTCTGCCGCGGCGACAGTGTGATGACGGGCTATTGGCGCAATCCCGATGCGACCGCGGCAGCATTGCGCGGCGGCTGGCTGCATACGGGCGACATTGGCGCGTTTGACTCCGACGGTTATCTGTTTCTCAAGGACCGCTCCAAGGACCTGATCATTTCCGGCGGCTCCAATATCTATCCGCGCGAGGTGGAGGAGGTGATCCTCATGCATCCGGCCGTGCGCGAGGTGGCGGTGATCGGCCGGCCGGATCGCGAGTGGGGCGAGGTGGTGGTGGCCTTCGTCGTCGGCGAGGTGGATCGCGAGGCGCTTGATGCGCTGTGTCTGGAACACATCGCCCGGTTCAAGCGGCCAAAGGATTACGTGTTCGTCGATGCGCTGCCCAAGAACAACTACGGCAAGATTCTCAAGACGGAGCTGCGCCAGCTTGATGCCCAGCGGGGGCAACAAAACCAGCAATGACTTCGCACCCGCTGCCGCGTCCGAGCTTCTTAGTCCTGCGGAAGCGGCGTTTCCGCCTCCAAGGGGCGCGCCTCACGCTCGTCGCCCGCGCGCAGGAAGAAAGTCTGCAGCGCCGGCACCACGATCAGAAACATGATCGGGCCGATCAGCATTCCGCCTACCACGACGGTAGCGAGCGGCCTCTGCACCTGGCTGCCGATGCCGGTCGAGATGGCGGCAGGGAGCAGGCCGATGCACGCCGAGAGCGCCATCATCAGAATTGCCCGCATTTGGTCTTCCACGGCACGCAACATCGCCTCGATCGTGCTCAAGCCCCGACCCGCAATCTGGTTATAGCGGTTGATGATCAGGATCCCGCTCATCACCGAGACGCCAAACAGGGAGACGAAGCCGATCGCCGCCGAGATGCTGAAATCCAGATCGGAGACGTACAGTCCCAGGATCCCGCCGGAAACCGCAAAGGGAATTCCGATCAGGGCCATCAGGCTGTCGCGCAATGAATTGAACAGCCCGTATAGAAGCACCATGATGAGCACGAAGCTGATCGGGACGACTAGCGCCAGTCGTTGCTTGGCCTTCTGCAGACCTTCGAATTCGCCGGCCCATTGTATCTGATATCCGCTCGGCAGGCGTACATTCTTTGTGATCCGCTCCTGCGCTTCCGCGACCGTGCCTGCGAGATCGCGGCCGCGCACGCTGAACTTGAGCGGAACGAAGCGTCGGTTGCGCTCGCGGAAGATGTAGGACGCGCCGGTATCGAGGGAGATTGATGCAAGCTCGCTCAGCGGAATGTAGGCGTTTCCGCTGCCAGTCATATTGGCGACTTTGATCGCCCCAACCGATTGCAGACTATCGCGGTATTGCGGCGCGAGCCGCACCGTGACGTTGAATTGACGATCGGCTTCCAAGAGCGTGGTGGCTACTGTCCCTCCCAACGCCGCTTGCACGACCGCGTTCACGTCGCTCACATTCATGCCGTAGCGCGCCGCTTTTTCGCGATCGACCCGGATGTTGAGATTCGGCTGCCCCAGGACGCGGAAGATGCCGAGGTCGGTGACCCCCCTGACCTGGGCCATCTCGCGCATCGCCTGCTCGGCGAGGCGTTCCAGGATCGCGAGATCGGGGCCGATGATCTTGACGGAGTTGGCGCCTTTGACCCCGGACAGCCCTTCCTCGACGTTGTCCTGGATGTATTGCGAGAAGTTGAATCCGATCCCGACGAATTCGTTCGCGAACTCCTTCTGCAGGTCCTCGATCAGCTTTTCCTTTGTCCGTCCGGGCGCCCACTGCTCGAACGGCTTGAGCGGCACGAAGAACTCTGCATTGAAGAAGCCCGCGGCGTCGCTGCCATTATCCGGGCGTCCGTGCTGGGAGACGACGGTGATCACTTCAGGATGCTTGAGCAGCATCGTGCGGATCTTGTCCACCATCGGCATGCCGGCTTCCAATGATATGGTCGGCGGCATCGCCGCGCGGATCCAAAGGTTGCCTTCTTCCAGCGCCGGCAGGAACTCGCTGCCGAGTCGAGCCCCGAGCAATCCCGTGCCGGCAAGAAAGATAAAGCCGATCGCGACGGTGATAACGCGATGGTTCAGCGACCAGCGCAGAACCGGCGTGTAGACCGACCGCAAAGTTCGCACCAGAAACGTCTCGACTTCGCTGACATGCTCTGGGAGCAGCAGCGATGCGAGGCAAGGAGTCACCGTGAACGTCGCGATGAGCGCCCCGACCAGCGCGTAGCCGTAGGTGCGCGCCATCGGACTGAAGATCTGCCCTTCGACTCCCTGCATGGTGAACAAGGGAATGAATGCCGCCACAATGATCGCGGTGGAGAAGAACACGGCTCTGTCGATTTGCAGCGCACTGACCAGAATGAGGCGCAGCCGGGCGGTCCAGATCCGTCCAGCCGCTGGACCGGTGCCGCTCGGATCCGTGCCCCAACGCCCCTCGGAAAGATCCTGCAGCAGCTGCTGCCGCTGTTCCGGGCGCGCCTCGAAATTACGATAGGTGTTCTCGACCAGGATCACAGCCGCATCGACAATGATGCCGAAATCGACGGCCCCGACCGACAGCAGGTTCGCATCCTCGTTGCGCAGAACCAGAATGATGATGCTGAAGAACAGGGCAAACGGGATATTCGCACCGACGATGATGGCGCTGCGCAGGTCGCCGAGAAAGATCCACTGAATTAGGAAAATCAACAGACAGCCAAACAGCAGATTGTGCAGGACCGTGCTCGTCGTGACGTTGACCAGCGTCGTGCGGTCATAGAACGGAACCAGTCTCACGCCCGCAGGCAACGTGCCGTCGTTGTTGATCTTCTCGACCGCCTCCTCGACCCGAGCGACCACGTCCTTGGTGTGGAGCGTCCGGTTCATGATCACGATCGCTTCGATGACATCGTCCTCTTTGTCTCGCCCGGCCTTGCCGAGCCGCGGCACGTTGCCGACGTAAACGTTGGCGACATCCTTCACGAAGATCGGATTGCCCTGGAACTGGGAAAGCAGGACATTCTCGATGTCATTCACCTTGTAGCCTTGCGTGATATCGTCGGCGCCGCCGCTGTTCATCAGGCCGACGCCGCGAACGTTCACGGACTGTTGGCCGACATTGATGGTCCGCCCGCCCACGTTGATGTTGGCATTGCCAAGCGCGCTGATGACCTGCGGCAATGTCACGTTGTAGGCGTCGAGCTTGTTGAGATCGACTTCGACCTCGTATTCCTTGGTCGTGCCGCCCCAGGTATTGACTTGGACCACGCCGGGAACGGTGAGCAACCGGCGTTGCAGGACCCAGTCCTGGATGGTGCGCAGGTTCGTGAGCCCGAAGTGCGGAGGTCCGACCAGCTGATATCGGAATATCTCGCCGACCAGGCTGGTGCCTTGGATCTGCGGCGTTACGTTGTTCGGCAGGCTGACGTTCTGCTGCAGATTGATGGCCGTCTGCGTCAGCGCGAAATAATAATCGACGCCGTACTGGAATACGACCCGAACGAAGGACAAGCCGTAGAAAGACGTGGAGCGGATCACGTCGACACCGGGAGTGGCGGCCAGCCCAACCTCTATGGGTATGGTGTAATAGCGCTCCATTTCCTCCGCCGATTGCCCAGCGGATTGCGCCGTGATCTCCAGGATCACCGGCGCGGGATTTGGATAGGCCTCGATATTGAGCCGGGAGAGCGCAGCAAGACCCGCTGCGATAAATACCAGCAAGCCCAACAGGACGATGGGCCGCCGGGTCAGCGCAAACGTGATGATCCCCTTCAGCACCGCGTATCTGCTCCGTCCCGCGCACTCTCTCCAGCAGTTCTATGCTAGGCGAGAGCAGTTCGGCAAACGCGCGGCATTTTGTCCAGGCGCTGGGCCTTCAACTGACCTTGGCAGTGCAGCGTCTCCATTCCTGCCATGGCGCATCCGCTTTGCCTTGCCGCGCATGGGCAAGAAGCTCGTTGCGCAGAATAATCGATACGATTTCGCCGGCGCCCGGTTCGCCGGCTGGGATGACGTAGGAAAAGCTGTGGCGCGTGTAGTCGCCGCGCGTCTGCTTTCCGCCCGGGGTGATGATCTCGGGGCCGCGGATGGTCATCTGCTTGCCCTCGGCATTGCACCAGTCGCCATCAATCACATCCGCCCGTGCAAGGTTCGACCACAGTCCAAAAAACGCGATCGCCGGAAGCAACGACAGCATCTTGAAAAATGCTCTACCCATCGCCAACCTCCAAACAGGTGACCTTGCAGCCCGTTATTATTGCCTATTGAGCATTGTGTCGTCCAACCAACGACATCAGGCTTCAGCGGAGCCGCCACGCTTCGCGTTCGTGATGGGCGTGATACAGCCATCCGATAGCTCGGCCAACCAGTCAGGCCAGGATCATCCCTCTGCCCACCCAAGTAGCGGCTCAGCCCGTCCATCCATCAGTCGGTGGCAACCGCCTCAATCTGAAAGTCTCCGGCCAATCCGTGCTTCGCCATCAACGCGGGATAATGCACGCGGAAATCATCGCGAATGATCTCGAACGGCACGTCCGCATAGGTGCCGCGATCGAGCAGATATTCCATGTGACGCCGGCCGGATCGGTCGAACGGTTGAAACA
>DATBYX010000365.1:0-3456 GCA_036513475.1 Xanthobacteraceae bacterium
ACGCTGATGACGCGAAACGTTTGGAGCTTGCCGTCCTTTCCGCTGATCGAGACATAGTCGCCCGGCAAAAACGCATGTTCACCGAGCTTGTAGCCGACTTCATCGTCGTCATCCCGACCGGGATCGTACTCGAAAACCCAGCGTGCGTGTTCAGCGCCGCCAGGCTTGTGCACGAGGCGACCGACTTCGTCGTCCTCGCCCGCCCAAAACCGCCGAACCCGGCAGTAGTCACGATACTTCTTCCAGAGGATCGGATCGATGTGTCCCTCGGGATCGAGCGGCGCAATGAAATCATATCCATGGCGTGACGAGCCGTCGGGAAATTCCCGGGAACGGGCAAGAGTCAGAAGGATGCGATTGAGGTCAACCAGTTCAGCCGGCATGGTGCGATCCCTGAATATTCCGTTCGAGCGACAAATCGCAGACCGGCCAGAGAAAACCATGATGATTGTCAAGTGCGGCGGGAAAAGAGATTGGCAGTTGATGGCCATCAACGTCCGCGCAGGCATGCAAGTTAACTCTGCTGAAGCCGGCGACAGCGGAAAAGAATGTGCCGGCGCGACCGGGATCTAATCGCTCATGCCGCGCCATGGAATCTTGCCGAGCAATGATGGAAGCCAGCTCCGGCCCTTTGAGAAGCCGGCGCTGCCTTTCGATTCGCGCACACGGGCGCTCACGCGAGCCGCTATCGCAATCCTGGTGGTGTTGCTGGCGGCCTGGGTCGCGCGCGATTTTTTGGTGGCGCTGACCTGGGCCGTGGTGATCGCCATCACCGCCTGGCCGATCTACGCCCGGTTCCAGAGTCTCGTCTTCGGCGGCCGGTCTCCGGTGTTGGCGCCGTTGCTGTTTACGCTCATGACCGGTCTCGTTCTCCTGGTGCCCATCGTTTTGGCTGTGCACCAGATCGCGCAGGGCAGCGATGCTTTCGCGCGGTCGCTCAATCAGCTGCAGGAGAGCGGACTACCGGTTCCCGCCTGGCTCGCAGAACTGCCGATCGCCGGCAAATACCTTGACCTCTGGTGGCGGGCGAACCTCAGCAACCCGGAGGTCTTGGTGGAATGGCTGCGCGGGGTGAACACCGAAAATATCACGGCCTGGACCGGCACGCTGGGGGGCGCGTTGCTGCACCGGCTGTTTCTATTCCTGATCACTCTGGTCGCGCTGTTCCTGGTACTCCGCGACGGTGCATGGTTGGCAGATCACGCACTAGCCACCGTCGGCCGCCTGCTTGGGGATCCCGGCGAACGCCTGGTGAGCAAAATCGCGGATGCAATCCGCGCTACCGTGAACGGCACAGTCGCAGCCGCGATCCTGAAAGGTGCGATTATCGGCATTGGGTATGTCCTGTCAGGAGTGCCACATCCGCTGCTTTTCACGGTGTTGACGATGACGCTGGCGATGGTGCCGCTCGGTGCGTGGCTGGCGCTCGCCGCTGCGGCGCTGATACTGCCTGTTCATGACGGTAGCTGGTTGGTGGCTGCAGGGTTGTTTAGCTTCGGCGCGGCGACGTTGCTGATCGGTGAAAATGTCATTCAGCCGGCGCTGATCGGAGGTGCTGCGCGACTGCCATTCTTGTTGGTGCTGATCGGAATTCTTGGCGGTATGCAATCGTTTGGATTGCTTGGCCTGTTCCTGGGGCCCGTGATCATGGCGGCGCTGCTGACCATATGGCGCGAATGGATCGAGGTCGGGAGTTGATCGGAGACGTAGCGGTTCAAGCCATCTTAATGCGGTGACCAAATCGCCTAAAGGCGGCGCCCGCGTTCCCTGGACTGCATCGGATCGTCATACGCGCCGAGCGTCTTGATGACGTGGTTGCACGCCCTGCACTCAAACGTATGCAGGTCGGTACCCAGGAATGCCGGCATGATCTGGGCAAGCATCATCTGGGCCCGGCACTTCGGACAGGCAGGACGCTTAATGGGAGCGAGCGGAACGATGGACGACAGGAGTTGAGGTTCTGCCATAATGCTTCCTTCGAAGAGCGTGAGTGCAACACCCGGGATCATCGGTCCTGTCCAGCGGGCCGAACTCCAACAAAATGAATATGCCCGTCCGGTTGCCCGTTCGCTGTTCAATATTGCTCAGTTTCCGAAAACTGCTTCCTGCTTTTTTCTGGTTTTCCACTGAGTCTTTTTCCGTCCATCAAAATCCGGAGATTTATTTGCAAAAAAGGACCGCGCGGCTTTCGCCGGCGGTCCAAGTCAGGGAGGAAACGCCCTGGGAGGGCAGCAACAGCGGGGAGCTATCGCTGATCTTGTTTTGCAGATCAAAAAGCCCCGCGCATTGACAGGGCTCAATCTTTGCTCACGCTTCTTCTGCTCACGCTACATTCACGCGGTTGACGCGTCGTACCGTGATGCCGATCACGTCGGCGGGCGTCCTCACGACTCCAGGATTAACTGACACCTTGTTCCAGGAGGGATGCTCCCACGATCCTGATCGCCTCCGCAATAAAACAGCGTGTATGCCGGGTCCGGAAACAATGACACCCGTCAAGGCACTTGCGATCTGCGTGATGTCACATGATGGCGAACCCAGACGGCGGCGCTCAAGACCGCGGAGACATCACGCAATGAGGGATAACGCCCTCGAAAAGATTTCAGACGCCGCCGAACCCAGCGTTGCCCGCACGACCCCAAGCTATTCGCCTCAGGTCAATCGGGAAAATCCTGGCTCGATAGATGCATCTGGCAATCGGAGCGCGCCGGCCGCACCGCCGAATCGTTGGCGCCGGCCTCTCCTGATCCTGGGCCCCGTTGCCTTGATCGTCGGAGCGCTAGTCCTTTATCTGGCCACCGGTCGCTATGTTACGGAGGAAGATGCTTACGTTCAGGCAGTGAATGTCTCGATCAGCCCGCAAGTCGCGGGTCAGGTCGTTACCATCGCGGCCAAATCGAACACCGCAGTCAGGAAAGACGATTCGCTCTTCAACCTCGATCCCGAGCCATATCGAATCGCTCTGGCCAATGCCGAGGCGCAGCTTGGCGTCGCGCGTGACCAGGCCCGCACCCTGATCGAGACCTATCGCGCACGCCTCAAACAAATCGATGAGGCCAAGGCGACGGCCGACTACGCGCAAACCAATTACGAGCGCCAGCAGCATCTTTTTGACACTGGTGCCGCGCCCCGGGCCGCGCTCGATGCCGCGATACGCGACCTGCAGACGGCGAAGGCCAATCTGGCCAGCCTGCAACGGGAGGCCGCGGCGGCACTCGCCCAACTCGGCGGCAATCCGGACATGCCGGTCGACCAGCAGGCCTCCGTGAAACAGGCGCAGGCGGCTGTTGATACAGCTGCGCGCAATCAGCGGCTCACCTCAATCGTCGCGCCTTTCGACGGCATTCCCAACAATGTCGAGAGCATCGCGGTTGGAGCCTTTCTCAATGCCGGGCAATCCGCCTTTCCGCTGGTATCGACGCACGATCTCTACATCGAAGCCAACATCAGGGAGAC
>DATBYX010000366.1:0-3483 GCA_036513475.1 Xanthobacteraceae bacterium
CTCGTAGCTTAGCCTCGGTGGGTGATGACGACGACGGCAGTGACGGCGTTACGCAGTTGGCAGAAAGGTGAAGCCGTATTGCTCGAATATGGTCTTGGCAGCGGCCGAGCGCAGAAATGTCAGGTAGCCGGCTGTCTCGGGCTTTGCGATCACCGTCGCAGCAACAGGGTAGACGATTGCCGGATGGGAATCGGCGGGAAAAGTTCCAATGATCTTGACGCCGGGCTCGACCTTGGCGTCAGTTGCGTAGACGATGCCAAGAGGCGCTTCTCCACGCGCCACCAATGTAAGCGCGGCGCGCACATTTTCCGCCATCGCGAATTTTGGAGCGGCGGCTTGCCACGACCCGACTTTTTCCAGCGCCGCCTTGGCATATTTCCCGACCGGCACCGCCTGCACGTCGCCGGTGGCAATGCGCCCGTCGCCCGCAAGCTGCGCGAGATCAAGGCCTGGTCCGATCGTCACATTGTCGAGCTTGGAATCCTTCGGCGCGATCAAGACGAGCCGATTACCCAATAGATTGACCCGTGTCTCGTCCTTGATGACCTTCTTCTGCGAGCCGTAGTCCATCCAATCGAGGTCGGCGGAGGCGAAAACATCAGCCGGCGCACCCTGCTCAATCTGTTTTATCAACGTTGAGCTTGCCGCATAGCTCGCAACCACCTTGACGCCGGTGCTCTTGGCGAATGCCGCGTTGATGTCGTCAAGCGCATTTTTCATTGACGCAGCGGCGAATACAGTGACGGTTTTGTCCTGCGCGAATGCCGCGGGCGGATCAGCGATCGCGACAAGTACGACAAGGGCAGCGATGAAATTGACGATTGGAGTCATTTGGCGCTCCGCCGTGGCCGTCACAAGTGGCCGTCATGCGCGAACGGTTGCGCACAGGAACGAGTGTAACGGTACGAGAAGGACCGGACCGGAAGCGCCGTTCCGGAGGGGCGAGGCGCGCTTACGACGCGTCAAGGGTCGTGCGGCACACTAACTGCTGCAGACCAGCGCGACAATACCTGGAAGGCAGCCACGGGAATGGGCGCTTGATGCCGCGTGAGCTCTCCGCCAAAATCAAATTGAAAGGGGACATTGCCCACTCGCGACCGCACTGCTGTAAGCGCAGTTGGATGCGATGAGCACGATTAGTGTTTAAAAGCCACCGAACCTGGGTTTAGTTGTTCGGTGCTGCGGAGAGTAAAACTGGGGGAGCCCCCAGCTTACGCAACGCGCGCGACCTCAACCAGGTTGTCGTTATAGGTACCGGCCTGCCCCATTCCGCAATGCTTGTCGGCGCTGGTCGCATTCACCGACGTTCCGCTGCGATTGAGGCTCGGCCAATATCCGACATTGGCCATGACCAGGCCGGGCATCACATCCTCGCTCATCTCGGCGCGCGCCTCGAACGAGCCGCGGTCGTTGAACACCCGAACGTAGCTGCCGGTTTCGATCTGGCGCGCCGCCGCATCGGCCGGATGGATCAGCAGCGATTGCTCGCCTTGGCGCTGCCGTTTGGTCGGCTCGTTGCCGTATTGGGTGTTCAGGAAGGCATGCGGCTTCGGCGACACCATGCTCAACGGATAGCGGTCGGCGAGCACCGGGTTCGAGGCCGGCGATTCATAGGGCGGGATGTAATCCGGCACCGGATCGACCGGGTCGCCCGACTGCATGGCCTCGTACATCGAGCGCCAGACCGGCACGACAAAGTTTCCGTTCTCGGCCGCGCTCGCCTTGAGCTCGCACTTGCCCGACGGCGTCTTGAAGTTCCCCTGCGCATGCGGCGCCCGCTCGTCGGGGGTGCCGACATTGAGCCGCATCCAGCCCTTCTCCTTGAGCTTCTTCAGGGTGATCCCTTGCAGGGCGGGTGCGCCCCAATCGTAGAACTCGGTGAGCAACTCGTCGTCGGACACGCTCCAATAGGCGTCATCAAATCCGAATGTCCGGGCGAGCCGCCGGAACATCTCCACATTGGGCACGCACTCGCCTGGCGCCGCAATTGCCGGCATGTTGAGCATCATGTAGAGATGCCCCCAAGTGACCATGAGGTCATACTGCTCGGCCTGCATGGTCGCCGGCAGGAGAATGTCGGCGTAACGGGCCGTATCGGTGATGAAGAGCTCGCTCACCACGGTGAACAAATCCTCGCGCTTGAGGCCCTCGACGATCTTGGCCTGAGCTGGCGCCTGCGAGACCGGGTTGGAGTTGTAGACGAAGAGCGACTTGATCGGCGGGTCGAGTTTCAGTTCGCCGGTGAGCGCCGCACCGAGATCAAGCTCGTTGACGACCCGCGTGCCCGGCTTGATCCACTCCGGCCTGCAGATCTTGTCGAAGTTCATCGGGAAATCCCAGATCGGCATTTCCATCGTGCCGCCGCCGACATGGCGCCAGGCGCCCACCAGCGCCGGCAGGCAAGTGATGGCGCGGATCGCCTGGCCGCCGCCGCGGCTGCGCTCGAGCGCAACACCCTGGCGGATCGCCGAAGGTTGAGTGGTGGCGTACTCGCGGGCCAGAGTCCGGATATCGTTTTCCGACACGCCGGTGATCTCTGCGACCTTCTCGGGCGGGTAGGACATCGCGCGGGCTTTGAGCTCCTCGAAGCCGAGCGTGTATTTCTTGACGTAGTCGTGATCGATCAGGTCCTCGGCCATAATGACGTTCATCATCCCGAGCGCGAGCGCTCCATCGGTCCCGGGCTTGATTGCAATGTGCCAATCCGCCTGCTTGGCGGTGCGCGTGCGCACCGGGTCGATGACCACTACCTTGGCACCCTTCTTCTGCGCTTCGAGTATGAACGGCCAACCGTGCAGGTTGGTGCTGATCATGTTCATGCCCCACACAATGATGTATTTGGCGTGGGTCATGCTCTCGATATCCAGGCCGCCGGTCGGTCCGACCGTCATGACCCAGGCGGTAGAGGAGCCGGACTCGCAATAGGTCTTCTCGGCAACCGTCGATCCCAGCCGATTGAAGAAGGCGTCGCCGCAGGTAAGCCCGTTCAATGTGCCCTGGTGGCCCAGATAGGCGTGCGGCATGATCGCCTGCGCACCGTATGTTGTGATGATATCGCTCCAACGGCTCTTGATCTCGGCGAGCGCCTGCTCCCAGGAGATTCGCTCGAACCTGCCGCTTGCCTTCGCCCCGACGCGCTTCATGGGATAAAGCAGGCGGTCCGGATTGTAGTGGTGATCCGCATAGTCGTTGAGCTTCACGCACAGCCCGCCGCGCGTCATCGGGTGGTCGGGGTCGCCGGTCACGTCGACGAGCTTCCCACTCTCGACGTGATAGAGGAAGGCGCATGTATCGGGACAGTCCTGTGGACAAGCGCCTCTGACAATTTGCGTGCCGCTGGCTAGGACAGACATCAGAGTCTCCTCTAAAAAGGATCTGAGCCGCGGCCTTCACCGCCGCTCCACGTTGCGAATACGCCGACGCTGGCCGTAGCGCCGCCTGCGCTTCCGGGAGGACTAAACTTTGATGTCTAAGCGGCGCATG
>DATBYX010000367.1:0-6178 GCA_036513475.1 Xanthobacteraceae bacterium
TCGGTTCGTGCGCCTGAAGGATAAGCTCGGCAATCGCTCGAACGCCTCCTCGGAGGTAGAGTTCGCAGGAGCCTTTGCTTGGCGTGTCGGCGAGGAGGGCAGGGGCGTGCGCACCATCATCAACATGGTGCAGCTCACGCGCTTGGATTGCGCCATCGCATCGGCCGCGATCATGCGCATGGCGTTTGCGCAGGCCCTCCACCACGCGCGTCATCGCAGCGTTTTTCAGAAGCTTCTCGTGGAGCAGCCCTTAATGCGCGCGGTGCTCGCCGATATGGCGATCGAGGTCGAGGGGGCGACCGCGCTCGCCATGCGGCTGGCCCGTTCATTCGATCTCGCCGCCGGCGATGCGCAGGAGGCAGCACGGGCGCGCTTGCTCACGCCAGCCGTAAAATATTGGGTGTGCAAGACCGCTCCTGCCCTCGTTTATGAAGCCATGGAATGCCTCGGCGGCAACGGCTACGTCGAGGAAAACCTGCTGCCGCGGCTTTATCGCGAGGCGCCCGTCAATGCCATCTGGGAGGGTTCCGGCAATGTCATGTGCCTCGACGTGCTGCGTGCGCTGGCGAGCGAGCCCGCCCTCATGTCTGCGGTGCTCGATGCGCTAGGGAGGGAAACGCAGGGCCTCCCGGGAGCGAGCGCCGCTGCAATGTTCATTCAGGAGGCATTTTCCGGGAAAGAGCCTGAGGCAAGGGCGCGCCTTGCCGTCGGCCAGCTTGCTTTGCTGGCTGCCGCGGCTGCCTTGCGCGAATGTGCGCCGGCGATTGCAGAAATATTCGCGCGCACACGGCTGCATGAGCCCCATGCAGGCATGCTGGGAACGAGCAAGCTCGGGTCCGATGAAGCCCGGGACCTGCTCGACCGGGCATTGCCCGTCGGCTGAACCGAGGCAAAGCGTTTTGCATCCCGATGAAATGCTCATGAAGTACTCATGAGTCCTGCTTGTGCGCGGCAAGCACATCGTTATGATCCATGGCTTGCGCGGAAGGGGAATCAGCGTCCCCACCGAATGCAGGTCGAGTTGAAGTTAAAGAAGCTTCCAATCCGGACCGGTCCTTGGAGGTGCATTCTCTTGCCGTCGGGACCAAGGAGAATCCATATGAGCAACGGTTTGCAGAAGATGTTGAGCACGGGCGCACTCATCGCGGCGATGGGTATGATTGGCATCGCTGCGGCATCCGCCCAGACTGTCCGGGTTGGGCCCGGTAGCGTTGGTGCGCAGCAGGGCTACATCGACCCATACGCCGCCTACGCCTACAGTCCCGGGCTTCGTGTCGAACCTTCCTGGGAGTTCTCCAGCGGCTTTGACTCGAAAAGCGGGTCCGGGCGCTATCGGGAGCTGCGCGTCAAGCCGGGTGCGCCCGTCGATTCCTGTTTCCTGAGCCGGCTTGTGCCGGATCGCTGCTGATGAGCTGATCATCCCTACACGGTGCCACGGGCCAAGCGGTCCAGTGCTCCCTGCAGGATGAATACGGCCGCGTGTTGATCGATCGCCTTGGCCCGTCGAGAGCGGCTCACGTCGGCGGCTATGAGTGCGCGCTCGACGGCGGCAGTGGACAGCCGCTCGTCCCAGAGCGCGATCGGAAGCTCGGTCACGCGGGCGAGGTTCTTGGCAAATGCGCGGGTAGACTGCGCACGGGGGCCTTCACTGCCATCCATATTGAGTGGCAGGCCGAGCACGAATCCCGCAGCTTTGCGTTCAGCTGCGAGCGCGAGGAGACGCGCCACATCGCTGGTGAAATTCGTTCTTCTGATTGTTTCCACCCCGGTCGCAACGCGTCGCGCCGGATCGCTTGTGGCAACACCGATGGTCTTCGTACCGAGATCGAGGCCGAGCAGGGCACCGCGCGCAGGCAAATGGGCCGCCACTTCGGCGAGCGGACGGATCAACGCAGGCATCCCAGCGCGCTAGCATGCCGGTGTCCCGGCGCCAACGCGGGTTACAGGAGAGCGAAATGCGGACGATGCTGGTTACAATGCTCATTATGCTGACTGCTGCAGCCGCATCACGCGGCGCTAATGCTGCGGAAATCAAGGTTCTGACCGCAGGCGCATTCAAGCAGGTGCTCGTGGCCTTGCTGCCTGATTTCGAGAAGCAGACCGGCGACCAGGTAAGGGTCGATAACGACACGGTCGGTGCGCTCGCCAAGCGCATCGAGGCCGGCGAGAATTTCGACCTCGCCGTACTCACCCCGGCGGCCATCAATACCCTGGCCGACAAGGGCAGGCTTGCTGCCGGGAGCCGCAAGGATCTCGCGCGAGTCGGCATCGGGGTGGTTGTGAAAGAGGGTGCCGCGAAGCCCGACATCAGCACCGATGAGGCGTTCAAGAAAGCACTGCTGGCCGCGCAGTCGATCGCCTACATCGATCCGGCCGCCGGAGGATCGAGCGGAATCTACGTGGCGCGCATGCTCGAGAAGCTGGGCATTGCCGCCGACATGAAAGGCAAGAGCAGACTCATTCCGGGCGGCGCGGTAGCCGAAAATATCGCCAAGGGCGAGGCAGAGCTCGGCATTCATCAGATCAGTGAAATTCTTCCGGTGAAGGGCGTCACACTGGTAGGTCCGTTGCCGACGGATCTTCAGAACTACACGGTTTACGCTGCTGCAGTCTCGGCGACTGCAAAGGAGCCCGCTGGCGCGAAGGCTCTGGTTGAGATGCTCAGCGGGCCTGCGGCGGCCGATGTGCTCAAGGCCAAGGGCATGGAAGCTCCATGATCTCGGTCGGCGCGCTGTTCTTTGACGTCTTCGGCACGCTCGTCGATTGGCGCGCCGGAGTGGCGCGCGAAGCCGAGCGCATTCTCCAGCCGCTCGGCCACGGACTCGATTGGCTCGCCTTTGCCGATGCGTGGCGGGACGAGTATCAGCCTGCGATGGAGGAGGTGCGCGCCGGACAGATCCCGTTCTGCAAGCTCGACCTGCTGCACCGGCGCAATCTCGACCGCATTCTGCCGCGCTTTGGCATCTCGGGCCTGGGCGAGGACGCAGCGCGCGAGCTCAATCTCGGCTGGCATCGCCTCGACGCATGGCCTGACGCGCCGCGCGGCCTGGCGCGCCTCAAGCGTCGGTTCGTGCTTGCCCCGGTATCGAACGGCAACATCTCGCTGATGGTCGACCTGGCGCGTCGGAACAGTTTCCCTTGGGACGCGGTGCTCGGCGCAGAGACCGCGGGCGATTACAAGCCAAAACCGCGTGTATATCTCTCCGCCTGCGAGGCTCTCGATCTGCCCCCGGGATCCTGCATGATGGTTGCCGCCCATACCACTGATTTGCTCGCTGCGGCCAAAGTCGGGCTGCGCACGGCGCACATCGCGCGGCCCAATGAGCGCGGCCCCGGAAAAGGCGAAGCCAAACCGCACGCGCCGGTGGATGTCGCTGCTGCCGATCTGGAGGATCTGGCCGTTCGGCTCGGCGCGTGAGCGCAGACTGATAACTTTATAGGCTTTCTTTGAGGTTCCCAGCATCGCTATAGTCCACGCGGGGTGAGAGGACTTGCCCATTGTTATCTGGTCCCGAGCCTGTGCCGGCAGAGTTGGCACCGACCCAACCAGCAATGATCAAATCGACGTCGCGCGAGTTCGGGGTCTCCAGCGACGCGCGCGGGCACGATTTGCGCCTCGATCGCATCAGCCATCGCTTTGGGGATTTCCTGGCCCTCAATGATGTGCAGCTTGACGTTGCAGCGGGAGAGCTCATGGCACTGCTGGGACCTTCAGGATGCGGCAAATCTACCTTGTTGCGCATCGTTTCCGGCTTCATCCGCCAAACCCAGGGGCATGTCCTGTTCGACAACGAGTGCGTCGATCACTTGCCACCCAATCGCCGTGGTGTCGGTATCGTTTTCCAAAGCTATGCGCTGTTTCCGCACATGACCGTTCGCCAGAACGTAGCCTATGGGCTCGAGGCTCATCACTGGCCGCCCGATCGGATTTCCCCCCGTGTTGAAGAGATGCTCGATCTCGTACATATGCGGGAATACGCGGAACGGCTGCCGCGCCAGCTTTCGGGCGGGCAGCAGCAGCGCGTCGCGCTTGCGCGCTGCCTTGCGGTCGATCCCAAAATCCTGATGCTGGACGAGCCGTTCGGCGCGCTCGACAAGAATTTGCGTCTCGACATGCAGATCGAGGTGAAGCGGCTTCAGCGTGATTACGGTATCACGACCATTCTGGTGACCCACGACCAGGAGGAGGCGCTCTCCATGGCCGACCGGATCGCGGTAATGCATCGCGGACGCATCGAGCAGATGGCGTCGGCGACCGAGATCTACGATCGGCCGGCGACACTGTTCGTCAACCAATTCGTCGGAACGACCAATGTGTTGTCCGGCAGAATCGTGGCCACTGACGGCGCAGGTACCGAGGTGGCGCTGGCCGCCGGGGTGCTGCGAACACCACCTTCACACCTGATGAAGGGGGCGGACGTCATCGTATCGGTTCGTCCGGAACACTTCCGGGTGCAGGACGAAGGCGAATCGGGACAGCTTTCAGGAATAGTCAAGGTCGTGATGCCGCTCGGCCCGCAGGTGATCTACGACGTGGAAATACCCGGCGGCACTGGGGTGAAAATCAGCCAGCCGCGTGATGCTTCCAGCGTTCAGCTCCAGAGCGGAAGCATCGTTCACTTTGCACCGATCTCTCCGGCTGCGTGCCATATCTTTCCTGTGCAATCCGAGCCCCAAGGAGTCGTCCAATGAACATCCCGCTCAGCCGCCGTCATTTGCTGGGCACCGGCGCAACGTTCGGCGCCGCCGCGCTCATTCCCGTATCCTTGCCCGTATCCTTGCGCGCGCAGGGCAAGACGCTTGTCGCCGCAACCTTTCCCGGCACCTGGAACGAAGCACATCGCGAATTCCTCGCGCCCGCCTTCAGCAAGCGCACCGGGGCCTCCGTCACGCAATCGATCCTCCTTGGGAACGACCAGCTTTCGCGGCTGATGGCGGCAAAAGGCGGCAAACCGCCGTTCGATGTGGCCCTGTTCGACTCCCCGCAAGTTCTCGATGCTGCGAAGCAGGGCCTGATCGTGGAATATCCGGCCGCCAAGTCGCCGAACTACAAGGATCTGTTGCCGGAGTTCCAGGGCAAGTGGGGCCCGCGCATTACCATGCAGATCGTCGGGATCGGCTACAACCCGCAGAAGATCAAGACTCCGCCGAAGAGCTGGGATGTGTTGTGGGATCCGCAATACAAGGGGCGGGTCGGGCTCACGGCTCTGAACAGCCAGCTCGGCATTGCCTTTCTCGCCGAGATCAACCGCTTGCGCGGCGGGAACGAGGAGAACTTCGAGCCGGCATTCAAGGCGTTGCGGGAAATGCTGCCGAATGTAGGGGCAATCGGCGCAAATCTTGGCGCCTATGCAACGTTATGGCAGCAGGAGCAGATCGACATTGCGCCTTATAATTTCAATTTCGTGCAGACCCTCAAGGGAAAGGATGTCCCGGTCGAGCTCTCGATCCCGGGCACTGGCGCGGTCGGCTGGTTCACCAGCATGCACGTTGTCGCCAATGCTGCCGAGCCCGACCTTGCCGTCGAGTACATCGATACGCATCTCGATCCGGCCGTGCAGAGGGCGATGGCGAGGCCGCCATATGATGTCATCCCGACCAACAGCAACGTAGCGCTCGAGGGCGCAATCACCTCGATCGCCCGGACTCATGCGGAGCTTGCAAAGATCCGCTCCTTCGACTGGGAAAAGCTCAACCCACAGCGCAGCGCCCTGATCGAACGGTTCAACCGCGAGATCAAGCTGTGACTTGATCGGTCCGGGACGTGCGGGACAGCGATCTCAGGCTCGTCCTGCCTCTCGGGGCGATATTTGCGGTCTGTTTCGCTGCTCCGCTGGCGGTGCTCATTGCGCTATCGTTTGCCAGCGACACAACGATGCGCGGGCTGACCCTCGATCATTACGTCAGGTTTTTCACCGATCCCTTCAATTATTCGATTCTTTGGAACACGCTCCTGCTGGGCGTGAAGGCAACTCTGCTCTGCCTTCTGTTTGCCTACCCAATTGCCTGGATCGCGAATCGGGCGCGAGCGCGCTGGCAGGCGGTCCTTCTATTTCTCGTGATCCTGCCCATCATGACGAGCGTGGTGGTGCGGACTTTCTCCTGGATCGTCATTCTCGGACGCCAGGGATTGCTCAATCAGGTCGCCATGGGACTTGGGCTTACCGCCGAACCGCTC
>DATBYX010000368.1:0-2804 GCA_036513475.1 Xanthobacteraceae bacterium
CGTGGGAGATAGGGGGCGTGCGGACCGAAAAGACCAAACGGTATTCGAGGGAGAGATACGGAATGCAGACTGGTAATGCCGCAACATTCGTGCCTGTCATTCCGGCCGAGCGAGCCGGGCTTCGCCCGGCGAGCGAGAGCCGGAATCCAGTAACCAAAGCGGTTCGCGCACTCACGCCGGCCGTTGATTACTGGGTCCCGGCTCGCTCGAGCCCGGTTGAACCGGGCTCGCTTGGCCGGGACGACAGCCCATATGCAATCGCTGCGGCACAAGGGGGAGGGGAGTACACCGAGTGTGCGGCACGGTTATTAGCTCTCTTGATAGCTGGACTCTTCACAGCCACGCCCGCCTTGGCTCAGGCGCCGAAGATCGGCGACCCGCCGGAAGCCAAGAACATGCGGCTCGTCGGCTTCAACGATTTGCAAGGGCGCAGCGCGTACCAGCCGATCATTCAGCGGCAGGGTGATCGCTACATCGCGTATATCGGCCACCACGGGGGCACGGAGTCCGTGCCCAAGCCGTTAAATCCCCTCACTCATCAGAACGAGTTCAACGGCACCTCGATTGTCGACGTGACGGATCCGAAGCAGCCGAAATATCTCGCACATATTCCGGCCCAGGAAGGCCTGGGCGAGCAGGGCGGGGCGCAGATGGTCCGCGCCTGCGACGGCAAGAGCCTGCCCAAGGGTGACCCCAGCAAGACCTATCTGCTGCGAACATTCGGCAGCCAGGGTCACGAGATGTGGGACGTGAGCAAACCGGAAAGCCCAAGCCTCATCACCCGCGTGAGTTGGAATCTCAAGGACACGCACAAGAGCTGGTGGGAATGCGAAACCGGCCTCGCCTACCTGGTCTCCGGAGTGGACGGCTGGCGCGTGCGCCGCATGACCGAGGTGTTTGATCTGAGCGACCCGACGAAGCCCGTGAAAATTCGTGATTTTGGTCTTGCCGGGCAGCAGCCGGGCGCGACCGGTGCGGTCCCGACGGAACTGCACGGGATGATCTCGACCGGGCCGCGCGGCAACCGCATCTATTTCGGCTATGGCACCAACAAGGGCGGCGTGCTGCAAATCATTGATCGGGAAAAGCTGTTGAAAGGTCCGAAGGAGCCCACCCCGGAAAACCTGCGTTACCCCCTGGTCGGCGAGCTCGATATGACCCCGCTCAACGGGGCACACTCGACCATCCCGCTCGGCAAGATGAAAATTCCGGAGTTCGGCAAGGATCTGGCCGGCTCCGAGCGCGACATGGTCATGATCGTGGACGAGTCGCTGGTCAACGAATGCCAGGCGGCGGAGACCCGGCAGATGGTGTGGTTTGTCGATGCGACCATCGAAGCCAAACCAATGGTCGTGTCGAACTTCAATGTGCCCGAGGGGGGCGGCCATTTCTGCACCCGCGGCGGCCGTTTCGGCTCACACTCGGGCAACGAGAGCATGGCGCCGGTGCTCTATCAGAAGCTCGCGTTCGTCACCTGGTTCAATGCCGGCGTGCGCGCCATCGACCTGCGCGACCCCTACAGCCCCAAGGAGGCCGGCTACTTCATCCCGGCAATCACGGAGGCCACGGAGAAGCGTTGCATCAAGGTCGATGGCCAGGAACGCTGCAAGATCACGATCCAAAGCAACAATGTGGAGACCGACGACCGCGGCTACGTCTACGTCGTCGATCGCGCCAACACCGGCATGCACATCCTCGAGCTCACCGGTGAGGCGCGCGCCATCGCTGGCTTGCAGTAGGAGCAAGCATACACGCAGCCTACCCATGTCGTAGGGGCGACGCATGCGTCGCCCTGCATCAACAACGACGCATGTCGAGAGGGGGCGAGGCATGCCTCGCCCCTACGAAGTCGTCTTGCAACAATCAGAGCATCTTACGGAGGGAACTTGACCACCAGCTCGTTGAGCTGCGCCTGGGTCAAGGGAGCCGTCAGGTATTTCAAGCTCACCGCGTCCTGCGCAATCGCCTCGAGGCCGGAGATCCGGTCGGGGTCGAGGGCCTGCCAAGGATAGAACTCGTCACGGGTGCGTTTTGCCTTCGCAAGCGAAATCCCGAGCCAGTCGGCATAGAGCTTGAGCGCGGCATCGTCGGAATAGAGCCAGCGCGCGGTTTCGCGATACGCCCGCACGAAACGTTCGATGGCGTCGCGCCGCGTCGTGAGCGTCTGCACATTGGTAATGTTGACGCGAACAGTCTGGTCCTTGAAGATCACAGCATCGTTGCCGTTCGCGATATAACGAATGTCTCCGCGGTCGAGTTGATCAAGCCCGTCGGGTGGAGCGGCCCAGCCCACGTCGATCTGCCCGGACATGACTTGGGTGAGCGTGGGTATCGGCCCGCCGGTCGCGATCGGTTTGAGCTTGAGACCGAGCTCCTTCATGAAGGCGGAAACCACCATATGGGTCGAGGCGCCGTTTGTGGAATAGGCGACGGTCTTGCCGCCGAAATCCTTCAGCGACGTGATGGGCGAATCGGCTTTCACGTACCAGTAGAGATCCGACGCCCCCGTGGTCTCGGCGCCTATGATGCGTACCGGGGCGCCCTTGGCAAAAGCGCTCATGGCTCCCATGGTGCCCGGAGCGATGCCGATGTCGACGCTTCCCGCGATGACCGCCTGCTGCGTCTCTCCACTGCCCTGGGTGTAGAGAAGCTCGAGCGCGACACCATGCTTCTTGAAGATGCCGGCGCGTTGGCCGATCTCGGCAACCGAGGTTGCCCAGTTTCCCCTCTGACCAACGGTGAGCTTGAGAGTGTCCTCTGCATGTACCGGCTGTGCAAGAAGAGCTCCGAGTGCTGCGGCTCCA
>DATBYX010000369.1:0-2942 GCA_036513475.1 Xanthobacteraceae bacterium
CTTGATGCAGCGGACGATATCCGCGCGGATGCTGGGCGCGGAGCTCATTGGTGTCCAGCGGCTGCACGAGGACCGTCGGGTAAAGGTGGAGGCGCTGGTCGGCTATCGCTGGCTGCAACTGACGGAAGGGCTGGATTTCGAGGTCCAGACGGCGGGCGTCTTCGGATCGTCCAACGCTGGACAGATCTTCAATTCCCATGACGGCTTCCAAACCCGCAACAGCTTCAACGGCGCGCAGCTCGGGATGCGTGCCGAATCGGAGTATGAGGGCTTCGTGCTGCGGGCGAGCCTCAAGGGCGCGCTCGGCGATATGTATCGCAGGCTGTCGGTCAACGGCTCCAGCATCACCACCGCCGGCACGATTTTCTATTCGGTGTCGGGCGGTGCCATCCTGGGCGGCGGCATCTTTGCCCAGCCGAGCAATATCGGCACTTACGGATCCCACCAGCTTGCCGGCGTGGCGGAGCTGGGCGCGCGGATCGGCTACCGAGTGACGGAACGGCTGATCCCCTACATCGGCTACAACGCGCTCTACGTCAGCTCGATCATACGCCCGGGCGATGCGTTGAACCCGTACATCAACACGACCGCTACGCCGCTTGCCGTGGCGTCGCGCGGTTCCGGCTTCCCGATCGGACCGCTCGGCCCGACAGTCAATGCCGGCGACACCGGCGTCTGGATTCAGGACGTGAGCGCCGGTTTGGCGCTGCGATTCTGAACCTCGACCGCGCTCGACGGTCGGCAGTGGCCAGAGTGGCACCCCGGACATCCGCAGGAGCCGTCTGCCGTGGCTCGAAGACCCTCGCGAAGTCATCTTTGAGCGGGAAAGCGCGGGAAGCACCGGCGTCAGCGGATGGGAGGCTGGCAATGCATCCGGTTTGATCCGGCACGACCCGGAAGCGTTTGGGTGCGCGCATGAATTCCGCTCACTGAGATGCTCGGTGGCGTCGCGAAGTGCGTCCGTCCTAGACCGCTGTTCATTTTCCTATCTGCTCGAGGTTCACGCCGGTGGTGTCGATGCGGAACAGCCACGTGACGACCGCGCCGAGCAGCGATGTTCCCACCAGGATATATAGGAGAGCCTGAGTACCAATAAGGGCGAGCAGGACGGGAAACAGAAACGCAGTTGCGACCGCGCCGATCTTCGCGAAAGCCGCGGCGAAACCTGCGCCCATGCCCCGGACGCGGGTTGGAAACACTTCGCCGGCAAGCAGGTAGGTCTGCGCATTTGGTCCAAGGTTGGTCATGAAGTTGAACAGCATGAACCCGACGAAGATGAGCAGGATGTGGGTCCCACCGGTCGTGAACCCAGAGGCAGCGGCGGTGAACAGGCCAGCGGCGCAACCGATAAAGCCCCACACTTGTAGTCGGATGCTGCCGATTTTGTTTACCAGAAGGATGGCGCAGACGATACCCACGATCAGCAGCAAATCGATCAGAGCCGCTCCCTTGGCCGCCAGCTCGTCATTGCTGATGAGGTCTGCGAGGCTCCGTACATGGGCGGTCTTGTGACCGATCGAGGCGGCGAGGATCGTAGGCGTAAAAATTCCAATGCCATAGGTCCCGAGGTCCTGAAGAAACCATGGAACAGAGGCGAGGACGGTGGCCCGCAAATTGGTTTTGTCGAACAGCGCGAGAAAGCTCTGCCGCGATCCGGCGGTGGCCACCGGGGTGGTGAACTCGACGCTCTTTGGATAGGTCGGCCAGCGCGCCAGAAGCCGAGCCAATTGCGTCCTCGCGTCGTCTCGTCGGCCCCGGACCAGCAGCCAATGGGCGCTTTCCGTGATAGAGAAACGACGGATCGTGACGATCAAGGCGGGAATGATCGCCGTCGCGTACATCCAGCGCCAGGCGCCGATCTCGGGAATGTTCTTGAGCACAAGATATCCCACGACGGTTCCAGTCATTGCGCCTAAGGCCTGGAAGCCGAAAGCACCGAGCACCAGGCGCCCGCGCATGCTGCTTGGGATGCTCTCCGAAATGATCAGATGGGCGGTCGGATAATCGCAACCGAGCGCGACCCCCAGTCCGAACAGGAAGACGACGAGCCAGAAGTAGTTCGGGCTTGCCACCAGGAGCACCAGAAAGATCATGAAAATGATCATCTCGACAATGAACATGGACTTGCGGCCGAAATAATCCGACAGGCCGCCGAGACCGATGGCGCCGATGAGGATGCCGAACAGGCTCGCGGCCCCAACCACCCCGTGCTGTGCTGGCGTGATTTTGAATTCTTCTGCGATAAGCGGCAAGGCGACGCCGGTCATGAAGACGACGAGGCCTTCGAAGAACTTGCCGGCGGCAGCGAGCGTCCAGATGCGCCACTGCATGTTGGTGATGGGCGTCGATGGCACCGGCGTCCCGTCCGCCCATAGTGGCGTCTCGTCGATGTAGGCTTGAACCGATCTTGAATGTGGAGATGGCTGGCCTGCAGGCAGAGCGGATTCGTCAACACTCATAACCTTCGGCCTCCCCGCAAACCCGCCCCGCGCAAACCCCGTAAGGTCAGGACCCGCACTCCACCCTACCCAAGTTGGCAATCGCGGTCAGGGGGTCTGTGACCTACTTCGCAGTGCGCCAGGAGGCCCACGGAATGTCTCCTGCTGGCACGAAGTGTGAGTGCCGCCTCGTCCCGGTTAGGGCTGCTTTCGCAGGTGCTGCGGACGCGCCTAGTGAGTAGCGTTCTCTTCAGCCCTTGACCCGGAGCAGTCATTCCCCGTTTGGAACTCTACGGAACGCTGCGAAAATCAGGTAGTGCCCGCGCTAGAGCTGCTTCACAGTTATAGAGCTTTATCGCTCGCGTGGGAATTGGCGGCCATCGGATTTGCGGGCGCCATATTCTCAATCAGTCGCGCGATGATCGTTTGAAGCACGGCATATCCGAATGATGGATCCTGATAATACAATTCCTTCGCCTTGCTTGCGCTCAGTTCGTATAGCTC
>DATBYX010000370.1:0-23919 GCA_036513475.1 Xanthobacteraceae bacterium
AGCGGATTGGTCCGGCACGACACGTTACGGGTCTCGAAAGTGAACACGGGGACATCGGCAGCCCGCGGCAGGGCATAATCCATCAGCGAAGCGCTGACGAGTTGGCCAGAGGCAGAATCGTACACTGCATTCTCCATCACGGCCTGGCCAATGCCCTGCGCAGTGCCCCCGTGCACTTGCCCGGCAAGAAGCAGCGGATTGAGAGTGGCGCCAAAATCATCCACAACGACGTACTGCAAAATCTCTGTGGCGCCGGTCTCGGGATCAATCTCGACTTCGGCAACGTGAGTGCCATTGGGATAGGTTGGCGCCTCCGGCGCGAAGGCGTCCTCGGCCGACAAGCCTCTTGCCTCCGGACGCCGGGCCAGATCGGCAAACGAGATCATCCGGTCAGTCCCTGCCACGCGGACTGCGCCTTCTGCGATCTCCAGATCGCCTGCCGCTGTCTCGAGCGTCTCGCCGGCAATCTCTTTGAGTTTGGCGGCAAGCTTTTGAGCGGCGCCCGCGACCGATGCACCCCCGCAGGGGATGGAGCTCGATCCGCCCGTGCCCGTCCCGGTCACCACAAGGTCCGTGTCCCCCTGGATGACGCGGACCTGCTGCGGCGCCACTCCGAGGCGATCGGCAACAATCTGGGCATAGGCGGTGGCGTGACCCTGCCCCGTCGATTGGCTGCCCGCGAAAACCAATATCGCGCCATCCTCATCGAGGCGCAGGCGCGCGCTGTCCGGTCCGTTATTGCCACAGGCCTCGATGTAAGTCGAAATCCCGATCCCGCGCATTTTGCCGGCGGCCCGCGATTGCGCCGAGCGCTCCTCGAATCCGCTCCACCCTGCCAGTTCCTGCGCTCTTTGCAGATGGCCGGCGAAGTCTCCGGAGTCGTAAACTTTGCCGGTTGCGGTGGTGTACGGCGTGGCCTTGATGAAATTCTTGCGCCGCAGCGTCTCCGGGGAGACGCCGAGCTCGCGCGCGCCAACGTCCACCAGCCGCTCGATCACGTAGGCGGCCTCGGGGCGGCCCGCGCCGCGATACGCATCCACCGGGACCGTGTTGGTGAAAACCCCGCGAACGCGCACGTGACATGCTGGAATGTCGTAGACTCCTGGCGACATCCCAGCCCCGATGAATGGGATAAACGGCCCGTAGCAGGAGAGATAAGCGCCCATGTCCGCAATCAGGTCGATATCAAGGGCAAGGAAGCGACCATCGGGATCGAGCGCGAGCTTGGCTGTCGTGACGTTGTCACGGCCCTGCGCATCGGCCAGGAAATGCTCGCTCCGATCAGCAACCCATTTCACAGGCCGCCCGAGATGGCGCACTGCAACAGCAGCAAGCGCATATTCCCGGTAGGCAAAAAGCTTGGTCCCGAATCCGCCACCCACGTCGGGCGTCACCACCCGCATCCTGCTCGCATCGATTCGCAGCACGTCGCGGCAGAGGACGTCGCGCACGCTATGGCTGCCCTGACTGCTCAGGGTCAAAGTCAGCCGGTCTTGCCCGGGATCGTGCTCCGCCACGACCCCGCGGGTATCGAGATAGTTGGTGACCAGCCGCTGATTGAGGACAGTAAGCGAGACGGTATGCACCGCCCGCGCAAATTCCTTGGCAGCGGCATCAGCATCACCGAGCGCAACCTCAAAGGCGATGTTGCTGCCAAGCTCGGGCCAGACCTCCGGCGCCTGTCTTACGATGGCTGCCGCTGCTCCAATCACGTGCGGCAGCGGATCCCAATCGACCTCAATCGCCTCGACCGCATCGCGGGCATGCTCAACCGTATCCGCCACCACAAAAGCGACGGCATCGCCGACATGACGCACGTGTTCGATGGCGAGGATCGGGTAAGGAGGCCGCGCGATGTCAACCCCGGGCAGCTCCGCCTGGCACGGCAGGTGGCCGAGGGTCGCAATGTCCGCCCCGCTGAGCACCAGAGCAACTCCGGGCATCGCGCGCGCCCCGCTCACGTCGCGCATGCGAAATCGCGCATGCGCATGCGGCGAGCGCAGCACCGCTGCGTGCAACGTGTCTTTAGGGGCAAAATCTCCGACATAGCGACCGGCGCCGCGCAGGAAAGCTGCATCCTCCTTGCGCGTGACCGGTTGGCCAAAACCGAATTTCATCATGCTCTGGTTTTGGCTATTCCGCCATCGTCGCAACCGGGATCGCTGCCCGGCGGCTCGCGCGTGCGCCCGACCATCGGGTGACCACGTAAAATACCGGCGTGAAGATCAATCCAAACAATGTGACCCCGATCATTCCAAAAAACACTGCAGTGCCGAGCGCCTGCCTCAGCTCCGAACCTGCTCCGACCGCCCACACCAAAGGCGTAACACCGAAAATGAACGCCAACGAGGTCATGAGGATCGGGCGGAGCCGCAACCGGGCTGCTTGCGTTGCCGCGGCCAATCGGTCCTGCCCCTGATCCTCCAGTTGCCTTGCAAACTCCACGATGAGAATGGCATTTTTTGCGGCGAGGCCAATGAGCACGACAAAGCCGACCTGCGTGAGGATGTTGTTGTCTTGACCGCGCAATACGACGCCGACAATCGAAGCAACAAGGCACATCGGCACGATCATGATGACGGCGAGCGGCAACGTGAGACTTTCGAACTGTGCAGCAAGAACTAAAAACACGAAAGTTACCGCCAGCACGAACGCGAACGTCGCCGTGTTCCCGGCGCGAATCTGCTGGAAGGCGAGCGTCGTCCATTCGTAATTGAAACCGTCCGGCAGGAGCTCGTTCGCCAGCCGCTCCATGATCTGCATCGCCTGGCCCTGCGAATAGCCGGGCGCAGCGCCACCGTCGAGCTCGGCAGCCGGATAAAGGTTGTAGCGAGGGACTCGATACGGCCCGGACATGTCACGAACCGTGGTGAAGGAGCCGAGCGGCACCGTACCTCCCGTCGCGTTGCGCACTCGGATGTTGAGGATGTCCCTGGGGTCGATCCGATACGGAGCGGCCGCCTGCGCGGTCACGCGAAAAGTCCGCCCGAACAGGTTGAAGTCATTCACGTAGATGGAGCCGATGTAGATCTGCAACGCGGCAAAAACGTCCGGCGCGGCGATACCCAGCATCTGCGCCTTAACGCGATCGATATCGAGATAGAGCTCTGGCGTCGCGGTTTCGAAAAGCGAGAAGACCTGAGAAAGACCTGGCGTTTCTGCCGCCCGGCTCATGATCGTTCCGACCACCTCCTGCAGCGCCTGCGGCCCGCGGCCGGCGCGATCCTCGATCATCATTCGGAATCCCCCCGCATTGCCGATGCCTTGCACCGGCGGAGGCGGCACAACAAAGATCAAGGCCTCCTGAATGGAGGCGAATCGGCTGTAAAGCTCCCGCAGCACGGCAGATGCGGATTTGCGCGGGTCATGGGCGCGCTGGGCAAAGGGCTCGAGTACGACGAAAATCGCGCCGGAATTGGGGGCATTCGTGAACGTCGCACCGGAAAATCCGACCACGTTCACGGCGCCAGCCACCCCCGGTACCTGGCGCGCAATCTCCGCAGCGCGGCGGTTGACCTCGTCGGTGCGAGCAAGCGAGGCGCCGGGCGGGAGCTGAATGACGGCAATCAGATAGCCGCGGTCGAGGGCGGGAATGAATCCTAAAGGCGTCCGGCGAAATTCGTCGAGGCCGAACACGACGATGCCACCATAGACGACGAGCATGACAAGCGAGAGCCGGACCACCCGTCCGGCCAGCCATCCATACCCTGCCGCGATGAAGTCATAGCCGCGATTGAAGCCGCGGAAGACAACCTGCAGCGGATATTCCCAAAACCTTGGCGAGCGCTGGCGATGCGGTCTCAGCAACAAGGCGCAGAGCGCGGGCGAGAGCGTCAGCGACACCAGGAGCGAGATGATCGTCGCGCCGGCGATCGTGAGCGCGAATTGGCGATAGAACTGGCCGGAGATCCCGGTGATGAACCCCGATGGGACGAATACGGCACAAAGCACCAGCGCAATAGCGATCAGAGCCGCACCGACCTCGTTCATGCTCTTGATGGCGGCTTCGCGGGGCGACAGACCTGCGGCGATGTTGCGCTCGACGTTCTCCACGACCACGATGGCATCGTCCACCACAATGCCGACCGCCAGCACGAGGCCGAACAAACTGAGATTGTTGAGCGTGAATCCGAAAATGGCCATGAAGAAAAACGTGCCGATAAGCGAGATGGGTATCGCCGCAAGCGGGATGACCGCTGCGCGCCAGCTCTGCAGAAACAGAATGACGACGAGCACGACCAGGAGAATCGCCTCAGCGATCGTCTTCTGAACCTCATCGACCGATTGCCGAATGAACTGGGTCGGATCGTAGATGATGGTGTATGTCAATCCGAGCGGAAAACGCTTCGACAGCTCCTCCATGGTTGCTCGGATCGTGTCCGAGGTGGACAGCGCATTCGAGCCGGGACGTTGGAACACGGCGAGCGCAACCGCCGGCTCCACGTTGAGATAAGAGTTGGAGGAGTAATCAAGCGCAGCAAGCTCGATCATGGCGACGTCGCGTAGGCGTACGACGGCAGCCGGCGATTGCTTCACGACGATCGAGCCGAATTCCTCGGGATCGGCCAGACGCCCAAGTGTCTTCACCGCGACCTGGAAAGCCCCCGGTCGATCGACGGGTGGCTGGTTGAGCACGCCCGAAGCAACCTGAATGTTCTGACCCTGCATCGCGAGCGTCACATCGCCGGCGGTCAACCCGAGCGACTGCAGGCGATCCGGATCGAGCCAGACGCGCATGGCGTAGTCCCGGCTGCCGAACACCGTGATGGAGCCGACCCCCTCGATGCGGGTGAGCGCGTCCTTGATCTCCAAGGTGGCGTAGTTCGAGATGAAGAGCGCATCGCGCGACTTGTCGGGCGAGTACAGGTGGACGACCAGCATCAGGTCAGGTGAGCTTTTGGTGACGGTCACTCCGACCAGGCGCACATCCGCGGGCAGCCTCGGCTGCGCGATAGCAACCCGATTTTGCACCTGCACCTGCGCAATATCCAGATTGGTGCCGAGATCGAAGCTAACGGCAATGCTGAAACGGCCGTCCGCGGTTGAGTTCGAGGACATGTAGAGCATGCTCTCGACGCCGTTGATCTGCTCTTCGATCGGCGCGACGACCGTGCTGGCAACAATATCCGCGCTCGCCCCGGGATATTGGCCAGTCACATTGATGATGGGCGGGGCGATCTCGGGATATTGCGCAACCGGTAACCGCGCATACGCCACCGCCCCGAGGATGACGAACACGATGGAAAGAACACAAGCAAAGATCGGGCGGTCGATGAAGAAATGCGAGATGCGCATCGCGCAATGACCTGCCTGAATGCTGCGGTGTTTCGACTATTCGCTCTGCGGCCCAGGGGCGCTCGCCTGCACGGGAGGGCTCACCTCCTGCGGGGCCACCTTGCCGCCCACGCGCGCCTGAATCAGCCCATTGATGATGACGCGATCTTCCGGTTTGAGCCCCGTTTTTACCACTCGGTATCCATCCGCAATGGGGCCCAGCGTCACATACCGCTGCATCGCGGTATTATCCTCGCCCACAACGAGCACATATTTGCGTGCCTGCTCCGTGCCGATGGCCACATCCGGAAGCAGCAGCGCCGGATAGGAGGATGAGGCCGGAACCTGCACGCGCCCGAACATCCCGGGCGTGAAAAGGCCCTCGGGATTGGCGAATTGTGCGCGCCCTCGAATAGTGCCGGTCGCCCGATCGATCAGGTTGTCGACAAAATCCATGCGCCCAACATGGGAAAAAGTCGGCTCGTCAATGAGCTTCACGCGCACGGTGGTGTTACCGCGCCCGGTCACGTCGTTTTGTCCGTCACGCGTCAGACGCTCGTAGCGCAGCAGCGAGGCTTCGTCGAAACTGAACTCAAGTCGGATCGGGTCGGTGGATACGATGACGCCGAGGAGAGTAGTCGTGAAGCTGGTGCCGCCGGTTACAAGATTGCCCGGCGTCACACGGCGGTCACCGATCCTCCCACTCACCGGAGCCCTGATGTCGGTGAATTCGACATCAAGCGCGGCCTGGCGAACCAAAGCCTCATTCGCCGCCACAGCGGCCTGCGCATTGCGGAAAGCTTGCGCGCGTTGCTGGAAGACCTGCTCGCTGATCGTGCGGTCGCGCATCAACTGTTGGCCACGCGCGAGATCAGCTTCCGTAAATGTCACGTTCGACTTCGCCGCTTCCAGATTGGCGGTGGCCTGGTCGAGCGTGTTCTGGAACGGCCGCTTGTCAATCGTGAACAGGAGATCACCCTGCTTGACATACTGCCCATCCTGAAAATGGACCTTATCGAGATAGCCCGATACGCGAGAACGTAGCTCGACCGTCTCGACGGGGACAAATCGACCGACATACTCGTCATGGTCAACGATGGTGCGCTGAATCGGTCTTGAGACCGTAACCTTCGGCGCGGGGGGCGCGACCTGCTGCTTTTGCTGGTCGCTGCAGGCTGCAAGCAACGCCGCAGCCGCTATCGCCACGAGCGTCAAACCTCGCGCCAAATACCGCGTCGGGAGCTTACGATGCAGCATGAGGGTGACTGATATAGAATTGGCAGCTTACCCGCAAGAAACTGTCGGGAATGGTCTTTCCCGAAGCCGCAGTTTAGTTCCCGCAGCTCGATTTGCCCAATTCTTGGCTTGAAGCGCGGGAGCGTATCGGCCAATACGTAGGGCGCCCCTTCTCTCCTTGACTCGGCCGACCTGACGAGCTCGACGCCACACTCGGACCCGAATGTGCAATGACCCTGAGCGCAACGGACGACGCCGCCAAGCTACCTGCGCGCTCGCTTGAGCGGGGCGTAATTATTGCGCTCAAGCTGCTCGTGACCGGCTTTTGCTTCTGGTACTTGCTGCGCAGGGTCGATGTGAACGAGCTCTCCCGCTCGATTTTCTTGCTGGAATTCCGCTGGGTAGCACCAGCCGTCATGGCGGTGACGCTGCAGATACCCCTCGTGGCGATGCGTTGGCGCCAGATATTGAACGGCCTTGCCGGTACCCGTGAATGGATCAGCAAGAGCACTATTACCGCAATAACCGCGATCGGATTGTTCTTTGCGCAAGTCTTGCCCAATGTGGTCGGTGAAGGTGTACGCGCCTGGCTCCTTGTTCGCAGCGGGTCTGATTGGCGTACTGCCGTGAGCAGCGTTGTTATTGATCGTGGCGTCGGAGCCGGCCTCATCATTGCGGCGGGTTTTTTTATTGTTCTGCTTGCACCCGCCCCCGCTGACTTGGGGGGCTATCGCAACATGGTGCTTGTGCTCTACGGCAGCGCGCTCCTCGCCGGTGTTGCGGGACTTGCGCTGTTGCCGGTGTTCCTGCCGCTGCTCAATCGCCTGCGCTATTTGCGTTGGGTCGTGCAATTTGCCGCGGATGCTCGGCGGGTTCTTCTCGGACCGAAAAGTCCTTCGATTTTCGGGTTCGCATGCCTGATACACGTGCTCACGATGTGCGTGGTCTGGTTCCTTGCGCGGGCTCAGGGACTGATGCTGCCGGTTTCTGACGTGGCTCTCCTCTTTGTGGTCATGACAGGCGTCGCGCTCGTGCCCGCAACGATCAACGGGTGGGGCCTTCGCGAGATCGCAGTTGTTGGCCTGCTGGCGCGCTACGGGGTTGCGCCGGAGCAAGCCCTTGTCCTGTCGGTGTGCTTCGGTCTAACTCTCGCCATCGGATCGCTGCCCGGAGCCATAGTATGGCTTCTCTATCCGGCTGCGCCGCGGCAGCGCAGGAAGCGGTGCAAATAAGCGCAGCTTTCCCCAGCTCGTGCCGGTAGCCCTCGGGCATTCGCTTCGGAGTGGCGTCTGGTGGCCCTTAGATTTGAGTGACCGCCGAGAAGGGCACGTTGCAACATGCCAGAACCGAAAGTCGCTTTGATCTGCGGCGCTACCGGTCAGGATGGTGCCTATCTTGCCGAGTATCTCCTCGGCAAAGGCTACGTCGTGCACGGCATGAAGCGTCGCTCATCCTCCTTCAATACTGAACGGGTCGATCACCTCATTCACGATCCGCACGAAGCGGGGGTCTCGTTTCATCTTCACTACGGCGATGTTACGGATGCAACGAATGTTATCCGGATCGTGCAGGAGACCCAGCCGGATGAAATCTACAATCTGGCGGCGCAATCGCATGTCCAGGTGTCCTTCGAGACACCCGAATATACCGCCAATGCCGACGGGCTCGGCACGCTCCGCTTGCTGGAGGCTATTCGCATACTGGGGCGAGAAGGCCAGACCCGATTCTATCAAGCGTCAACCTCCGAGCTGTTCGGCAAAGCACGGGAAATCCCGCAGAACGAATCGACCCCTTTTTATCCGCGCTCGCCCTATGCAGCAGCGAAGCTGTATGCACATTGGATCACGGTCAACTACCGCGAGGCCTATGGCATGCACGCCTCCAATGGCATTCTGTTCAATCATGAAAGCCCGATCCGAGGTGAAACTTTCGTGACCCGCAAGATCACGCGTGCAGTTGCGTCGATAAAATGCGGCCTGCAGAAAAAACTGTTCCTCGGAAATCTCGATGCCTTGCGGGACTGGGGACATGCCCGTGACTTTGTCGAGGGCATGTGGCTCATGCTGCAGCAAGAGGGGCCGGACGATTATGTGCTGGCCACCGGAGAAAGTCATTCAGTGCGCGAATTCGTGGAAAAGGCTTTCGCGCATGTCGAAAATACGATCGTGTGGATGGGATCCGGCGACACGGAAAAAGGGGTGGAGAAGACAACGGGCGAAGTTCTGGTCGAGGTTGATCCGCGTTATTTCCGTCCCACGGAAGTTGACCACCTTCGCGGGGACCCGAGCAAGGCGCGCGCCAAGCTCGGATGGCGCCACAAGACGAGTTTCGAGACACTCGTGCACGATATGGTCAAGGCGGACCTCGTGACCGTCCGCGAGGAACAGGAACGGCGCAACCGAAACGCCTGAGGATCAGCTTCATGCGAATTGCCATGATCGGCAGCGGTTATGTGGGCCTGGTCTCCGCTGCCTGTTTTTCCGACTTTGGGCATCTGGTGACCTGCATCGACAAGGATGCGGAAAGGATTGCACAGCTCAAGCAGGGAAAGCTGCCGATCTTCGAACCCGGACTCGATTTCCTGATTGCAACCAATGTTGCGGCCGGCCGCCTGTCCTTCACAACTGGGTCCTCCGCGGCGATCGCGGCAGCCGACGCCGTGTTCCTCGCCGTGGGGACGCCTTCCCGGCGTGGCGACGGGTTTGCCGATCTGTCGTATGTGTACGACGCCGCGCGGGAGGTGGCCGCCGAGATGACCGGCTTCACCGTCGTGGTCACCAAATCAACGGTTCCGGTTGCGACCAATGACCAGATCGAGGCCATCATTCGCAAGGCTGCGCCAGCGGCGCAATTTGAGGTCGTCTCCAATCCGGAATTTTTGCGCGAGGGGGCCGCAATCGAGGACTTCAAGCGTCCGGATCGAGTCATCGTGGGGACCGAGGATGAACGGGCACGGGAGGTGATGCGCGAGGTCTATCGACCGTTGTTTCTCAACGAGACACCG
The DNA here is from genome assembly GCA_036513475.1 of Xanthobacteraceae bacterium. Lineage (GTDB taxonomy): Bacteria > Pseudomonadota > Alphaproteobacteria > Rhizobiales > Xanthobacteraceae > VAZQ01. The sequence continues at coordinate 9,515 of DATBYX010000370.1, forward strand.
ATTCTCTTCACCAGCCGCCGCGCCGCGGAACTGATCAAATACGCCTCGAACGCCTTTCTCGCCACCAAAATCACCTTCATCAACGAGATGGCGGATATCTGCGAAAGATGCTCCGTCGATGTGCAGGAAGTAGCGCGCGGGATGGGGCTCGACCGCCGCATCGCCGGGAAGTTTCTGCATGCCGGTCCGGGCTTCGGCGGCTCCTGTTTTCCCAAGGATACCGCCGCGCTGGCAGCAATGGCCGAGAAATACGGCGCTCCCTGCAGCATTGTAGACGCGGTGATCGCGGCGAATCAGGCGCGCAAAATGGCGATGGTCGAAAAGATCGTTGCTGCATGCGGAGGCTCCGTGCGCGACCGGGTGGTTGCGGTGCTCGGTCTCACGTTCAAGCCCAACACGGATGACATGCGTGAGGCGCCAAGTCTGGTCATCGTGCCTGCGCTCATGTCACGCGGGGCACGCGTACGCGCCTTTGACCCGCAGGGAATGGCGGAAGCGCGCAAGCTGATGCCGGGACTTGAAACCGCCGATGACCCTTTTTCCTGCATCGCCGGCGCCGACGCAATGGTGATTCTCACCGAATGGGATCAGTTTCGCGCGCTTGATCTCGACCGCATCAAGGCGTTGCTGCGCAGTCCGCTCGTGGTCGATCTGCGCAACGTCTACAAGCCCGCTCCCATGGCCGAGAAAGGTTTTGCCTACGTCAGCATCGGACGCAACGACATTCCTTTGCCTTCCAAGCCCGGTGTTCCGTAGCTGGTGCACACACTCGGACTCGTAAGGGTGGGCAAAACGCGCCTTACAAGCGCTGCAGCAACTCCGGAATTGATCGCGATTTTGCCTACGCGGTCGGCCGACGCTGGTGGGCACGGCGCGCGAGATTAGGATGAAGCTAAGCGTGGGGTTGGGCGCGCCTTTGCCCACCCTACGTTGCGCCGTCAGCGCAAACCCCTACTGCCGCCCGTAGGCATCGTCGATGCGCATAATGTCGTCCTCGCCCAGATAGCTGCCGACCTGAACCTCGATGAGCTCGAGCGGAATCCTCCCCGGATTGGCCAGGCGATGAATGCTGCCAATCGGAATATAAATCGATTCGTTCTCGTGCACGGTACGAACGTCATCGTGCAATGTGACCTCTGCGGTCCCTCTGACCACGACCCAATGCTCCGAACGGTGGAAGTGCTTTTGCAGTGACAGCTTGCTGCCCGGCTTCACGACGATGCGCTTGACTCTGTAACGTCCGGCCAAGTCCACGTCCTGATAATAGCCCCAGGGCCGGTAGATGCGGCGATGCTCGACTGCGGCACGATGGTTTTGGGTCTTGAGCTGCTCGACGAGCCCCTTCACTTCCTCGGCTCGCCTGCGTGGGACAACGAGAACCGCATCCGAGGTTGAGACCACAATGACGTCATCGAGGCCGATCACGGTCGTGAGTATGGAGTCGTCGGAGCGCACCAGGCTGTTGCGAGTATCCGACAGAAAAGCCGGTCCCTCGACGGCATTGCCTGCCGTGTCGTGATCGAGCACGTCCCACACCGCGCTCCAGCTGCCAATATCAGACCAGCCGAGATCCGCCGGAACAACCGCCGCATGCTTTGTGCGTTCCATGACCGCATAGTCGATCGACTTCTTCGGCGCCCGCCCGAACGGCTCAGGTGCAAGCCGCAAAAAATCGAGATCGCGGGTCGAGCCCGCGACGGATGCTCTCACGGCCTCTGCCATGAGCGGCTCGAACTGCTCGATCTCCTGCCACATGGTGGCGGCGTGAAACAGGAAGTTGCCGCTGTTCCAGAGATAATGCTCTGCTACGTACTTTGACGCCGTCTGTGCGTCGGGCTTTTCGACGAAAGCTTCGACCTCGCGAACGCCAGCCCCATTGATAGCCTTTCCCACGCGAATATAGCCGTAATTGGTTGCCGCATGGGTTGGATGAATGCCGAAGGTCACGATGCGGCCTTGCGCTGCAGTATCGGCTGCATCCCGACATGCGTCGCGGAACTCAGGCGCTTTGCGAATGACGTGGTCGGCCGCAAGCATCAGCACCAGAGCTTCGGGATCGCGTTCGCCTGCGAGCACCGCTGCGACCGCGACCGCGGGACCCGAATCCCGGCGCACAGGTTCGAGCACGATATCCGCGCTGATCCCGCAGTCACGCAGCTGTTCGGCGACGACGAAACGGAATTCCGAATGGGTGATGACGATGGGACGCGCAAACAGCTCGGGGTCGCAGACGCGACGCATCACCTGTTGAAAGGTCGAACCTTGACCGATCAAAGGAACGAACTGCTTCGGCATGCTCTCGCGGGACACCGGCCAGAGCCGCGTTCCTGCTCCCCCGCACATGATCACCGGAATGATTTGGAACGGCATCAACGAGACCCATCGAGAATCGACGCATCAAGCTGTCCGAGCGCAACAAATCTCCCGCGTAATGGAGGAGCGCGCCTTCCAGCCACTGCACTCGTGTAGACTGGGGCTGTCATGATGCGCAACCGCTCCCGCCGCCTTTTCGCGCAAGCATGGCGCGATAGAGGGCGATGAGATCGCGGCCGACCCGCTGGCTCGAAAACTCGCGTTCGACGAGCATCCGACTCGCGGCGCCGAAGCGGCGCCGAAGCGGCGGATCAAGCGCCAGTCGGTCGATGGCTTGCGCAAGCGCTTCGACGTCGTCGATGGGGACCAGAAGCGCATTGTAATCTGCGCGCGCAACATCGCGGCAGCCCGGCACGTCGGTCGCGATCAGAGGTCGGCCGCAAGCCGCGGCCTGGAGCAGGCTCAGCGGCAATCCTTCGCGATGCGATGGCAGGACGGCGATGTGGACCGATGTCCAAAGCGCCGCGATATCCTCCACAAATCCCAAACAGGAAACGTTGCGGCGCCTGCCCCAGGCACTGATTTCTTCCTTCGGGATGGAGCCTGCGTTTGCCTCATCCGGCGTACCCGCAATCACCAATCGGATGTCGCGCCCGCGCGTGCAGACGCGCCCATGGGCCTCAACCAGAGCGCGGATCCCCTTTGCTTCCACCAGACGGCCGAGAAACCCGATCGTGACTGGGCCGGCCGGCTCGGGTGAAGGCGTCATGAGGTCGGTGTCGACCCCGGAGCCGGGGATGAGCGCGATTTGGCTGGGATCAACTCCGAATCTCTCCATGACGGCGCGGTCATCGAGATTTTGCACCAGCACGACCGAGGAGGGGCGACTAAGCACCTTGGCGAGTACCGGGGTAACAATCGTGCGAGCTGCCCGGATTTTCGGCTCGTTGCTGATGAACAGCGTTCCCAGTCCGGTCATTGCATTGACACACACCGTCGAAAGGCCGGTAGCGGCAAGCGATCCAACCAGGGTCGCCGGGACTGCCACATGATGCGCGAGATCAGGCGTGAGCTTGCGATACAGCCGGCGCACCTCGCGCAGCACGCGAAAGAGATCGCGCGGGTCCAGGCTGCCGCGGCGCCACGAAATGGGGTGTAGATGAAAACCTTCCGCCTCTATTGCGTGCCCATGGCCATCGATGCGCGTTGCGACATGTACCTCGAACCCTGCCGCGCGCGCCGCGCGCGCCATCGGCAAGCGGTGCGAGAGGAAATACCAGTCCTCGGTTACGAGATAGATGACAATCGGCTTGCGCCCTCCCCGACTGACGCGAAGCTGCTTCGGCTCGGCGCAGTCCTGGGGTGGTTGAGCCCTTTCCAGCGATGGGGATTGTGTATCTTTTATGAGATCCTCCTCGGGGAAGAGCGGATTGCACCGAGATCACTGCGCTCTTGCTCTGTCTGACGCACCTCTCCGCCTACCCTTAACGCCGCGGTCAACTCGGTCACAGCCCCTATGATATGATAAAGGCTCGTTGCCCGCGCCGGTTCTTCGACAAACCTGCCGTTTGCGTCCAATCGATCGAACCACAGGCCCTGCTTTTCAACCGCAAGAAACCGAATCAGGGCTGCGACGGGGCTGGTAATCTGGGCCTCATCCCGGCCCTCTACGAGATAGGCTCGAATTCGCTCCGCCTGAGCCCAGAGCCTGGCCACCGGATCGTGCACCCCGCCGTCGATGAGCACGGCGTTGATGGCAACCCCTCGGACCGGATCGACCCCATGAGCATCCGCGAAGGCGATGAGCCTTGATGCAGCATCGGATCTTCGAGAACCGGTAAGGCTGGCCCAGTGATGGAGCAGAAATGCCCATTCATAGTGATGTCCCGGCTCACAAATGCTGCCAGCGATCCCAGGCGCAGGCGTCCAGTCTGCGGTGAAGAATTCCCGCAGTGCACCGGTCTTCCTGTCGATCATTCTTTCAAGGCACAATGCCACAAGGCGATCCGCCATTCGGCGCCACCCCGGATCGGGATCGAGATGCATCCATGCGAGTGCGGCCTCGAGCAGATGCATGTGCGGATTGGCCGACTGCGACCCTGGCCCTGATGGGTCTTCGACAAAGCCGGCGACGGGATGAGCATATCGTTGATGAAGAGTAGCGCGAAGCCGCACCGCCATCTCTCGCCAGCCGGCCCCCTCTCCAAACTCTGAGTGAGCACTCGCGTAGGCAAGCAAAGCAAATGCCTGGTTGTAGAGCTCAAACCGCGAATCACCGCATCGACCATCGAGATCTATGACCGAGTTGATGGTCCCATCGGCACGGACGAAGTGCTTGCGAAAATACGAAAGCGCGTGATTTGCCGCTTGGCGCCACGGGCCATCCCAGCCGAGCCGGCCGGCTTCGCAATAGGAGAAGGCCTGCCGCGCGATGGTGCGCGCACGATGCGGATGCGCCACCGGTGTGCCATCTAGGTCGATTGCCTCATGGAAGCCGCCCCGGTCACGGTCGGCTCCCAGCTCCCACCACACCGGCAGCGCGCCGTTGAGAAGCCAGTTCCGAAGCCCGTGCACTTGCGCCGAAAGATCCGTCATTTTGCGCCTTCGGCCTTGTCCTGCCCTTGCGACACCGCGCATCCACCACACCCCTTGGGGGTTATGGATTCCGGGCTCGCTAGCAAGTCGGCTAAACCAATGACGCCACGGGGCCCGTTCGGAGCCGGGGCCAGGTTTTGCCCATCCTGCAGACCATACAGGACTACCTCACAACAGTGTCCGGCGCTCGACCTGCTTCCATCCCGTGTAACTCTTCGACTCAAATCGTGTGCATGGCGCCAGAGCGCAGGAATCGCCACGATGGTCTCGACATGCTAGGGAGGGCCGCCATTCAGTCAGAGGGGGTCTTTTGCCTGTAGGGGTCACATCCGCGGATCTCGGCTCACACGCCCGATTGCGCATCGGCGTTGTCGGCGTGGGGGTTATGGGAAGCAATCACGCGCGCGTCCTTGCCGATATGGCGGGCGTAACCTTGGTCGGCGTGGCGGACCCGGACCGCAAGCAGAGGGAGATGGTGGCCGGGGCGCTGGGCTGTGCAGCCTTTCCGCATGTCGAGGATTTGCTTGCGGAGGGCGTGGATGCCGTCACGATCGCCGCGCCGACCCACCTGCACCTTGAGCTGGCAGTTGCCTCCATCAAGCGCGGCGCGCATGTCCTGGTGGAAAAGCCCATCGCTCCTTCCGTAGCCGAAGGGCGTGCCATCATCGCAGCGGCCCGACACGCCGGTGTTTCCCTCATGGTAGGCCATGTGGAGCGGTTCAACCCTACCGTCGAGGCGATCAAGCAGGCCATTCGGGCGGAGGATATCTTGTCCATCGCCATCACCCGCGTCGGCCCTTTTCCGCCGCGAATGTCCAACGTGGGCGTGGTGATCGATCTCGCGGTGCACGACATCGATCTCATTCGCTGGTTCACCGAATCGGACATTGCCGAGGTGCAACCTCAGCTGTCGAGCGCCGTCGCTGAGCGCGAGGACATTGCGCTGCTCCAATTCCGGACTGCCTCCGGCGTCCTGGCGCATATCAACACCAACTGGCTCACCCCGTTCAAAGCACGCAACGTAACCGTTGCAACCCGCAACAAATACATCATGGGCGACCTGCTGACGCGGCAGGTCACCGAATGCTTCGGATTTCAACCGGACGGCAGCTATTCAATGCGGCATCTCTCGGTCGGTCACGCCGAACCCTTGCGTGCGGAGATGCAGTCTTTCGCGGAAGCGATCCGCGACGGAAAAGAGCCGGCAGTGACCGGCGAGGAGGCCGTGGCAAGCCTTGAAATAGCCATCCGCTGCCTGGACAGCGGGTCAACATCGATCGTTGGCCGTCGCCGAGGGGGTCCGCGCAGGGTGATCGGCTAAGGCCCGAGCCTCGGCCGCCGGACATTCGACTGCGGAGCCCCCGATTTCGTCGGGCTGCCTCATTTCAGACATTGCGAGGACCATCAGATCGCCTTTGTAGGGTGGGCAAAATCGCCTGCGCTGTGTTGAATTGTCCGCTCAGTAGCCAAGCGATTTTGCCCACGCGGAGACAGGCTCGCGCGCCGAGCCGCGTGGGCAAAGGCGCACGCACGCTCAAGTGAGTTGAGAGAGCGTTCATGCGCCTTTGCCTACCCTAGGGGTCTGGAACGCGGGCAAGGCCGATGATCGGACGCATCTTTACCGTGGGCGGCTTGACCCTGGTATCCCGCCTTACCGGCTTTGCCCGCGACATCGTACTCGCCGCAGTGCTCGGGGCAGGGCCGGTCGCGGACGCGTTTTTTGTGGCACTGCGGCTGCCCAATCATTTTCGCGCGATTTTCGCGGAAGGCGCCTTCAATGCGGCCTTCGTCCCTGCCTACGCCCGCATTCGCAAGCAAAGCGGAGCAGATGGCGCCGGAATATTCGCTGACCGTGTTTTTACGTTGCTGCTAGCGAGCCAAGTCATCCTGCTCGCGGCGGCGCTGTTATGCACGCCCACGCTGATCACATTGCTCGCGCCAGGATTCACCGAAGATGCCCTGCGTTTCGGCCTGGCGGTCGATCTCACGCGCATCACGTTTCCATATCTCCTGCTGGTGTCCCTCGTGACCCTGTATGGTGGCATCCTCAACGCGCTGTCGCGATTCGCGGCCGCCGCGGCCGCCCCTATTCTGCTCAACGTCGCCATGATCGCGACGCTCGCGTTGGCGGCGTTTTTTCCGACGCCCGGCCAGGCTGCAGCTTGGGGGGTCTTGCTCGCCGGTGTTCTCGAGTTGCTGCTCGTAGGTGGCGATGCGCTGCGCCACGACGTGCTGGCGGGCCTGCGCTGGCCGAAATGGGATGAGGACGTAAAGCGCTTTTTTCGGGCGCTTCTGCCTGCAACGATCGGCTCGGCCGGCGTGCAGGTGGCGTTGTTTGCCGATACGATTATTGCCAGCTTTCTGTCTGCCGGCGCTCTGTCCGCCCTGTACTATGCTGATCGGCTCAATCAGCTGCCGATCGGGGTGGTCGGCATTGCCGCGGGTACCGTGATTTTGCCGGAAATGGCGAGCCGTATCGCATCCGGCGACGAACAGGGTGCCCGTCGCGCGCAAACGCGCGCGATTGAATTTACGCTGCTGCTGTCGATTCCCTGCGTGGTCGCCTTCCTCCTCGTCCCTGATCTGATCATGCGGGCCTTGTTCGTGCGCGGCAAATTCACTGCGTTGGATGCCAGCGCCGCCGCGCAGACGCTTGCCGCCTATGCCGTGGGCCTGTTCCCCTTTGTGCTGATCCGGAGTGTTACCGCCACGTTTTTCGCCCGCGGGGACACCGCAACCCCCGTCAAGGCCTCGCTCACCGCGGTTGCGGTGAACGTGCTCCTCAAGGTCATCCTGATGCGGCCCTTGGCGCAGGTCGGGCTTGCTCTGGCGACGTCGATCGGCGCGTGGCTCAACCTCGCACTGATAACGTCGTTCGCCGCGCGCCAGGGCCACTTCGCGTTTGATCACCAGTTGCGCAAGAGTGTCACTCGGCTGGCCGCAGCGGGCTGCATCCTTGCCTTCGTTCTCTGGCTCGCGCAGGCCGGCCTGGAGCAGATGTGGCCTGCCGGGTCGTCGTCGCGCGATTATGTCGCGCTCCTGAGCCTCGCACTCATAGGAGCGCTAGCCTATGGCGCGGCGTTGCTTGCATTCTTCGGCCGGGACATGCGCAAGAAATAGCTGGGAAGTTGCAGCTTCGACAATGCCTCATTGCCTCGGCGGAACCGGGGCAGGTGGAATGGCAAAGACAACATAGCGTTCGGAGCGACCTTCGCTGCCCCAATAGGAGCGCCTGGCCTCCACTTCTTTTCGCTTGGCGCCGGACACAGCAGCCGCACGCGCATTGGCTGCGCCCAGGCAGATCATCGATGTCATTGGACACAGCAGCGCAACACCGTACCTTGCGACGAGGGCTTCTTCTTCCGGCGTTGCCGCTCGCTCGAGCAGATGGACCACCGCGGGGTGCGCCCGGAGGTAAAAAGGAACCCCATAGGTAAATGTATCGGTGCTCCCAAACACCTTCAGCGGCGTCTCAGTTGCTTCCCGCCAGAACTGATCGACAGTCTCGGCCAGCACCGAGGCGTGCCCGTCCGCAGCTGATCCTGTCCGGTGCACGGCGAAGCCGATGGCGGGGGCCGCGGCAAGCATGAGCACCGGGAACATGGCTGCGGCTGCGACGATGCGGGCCGCCTCCTTGCGCGCAATAGTGACCTGGGGGGAGGACAACAGCATCACGGGCAATAATGTCCACGCCGACATCGACCAGAGCGAGGTCAACCGCACTCCACCCACAGGCGCAACCAGCACCGGTATGAGCAAGGTTGCCCAGAATGCGGCAACGGCGAGCCGTCGGTGAAGGTCGAGCGGCCAGAGCATGTCCCGGAGTGCCTTGCGGTTGGGCCGCGCGAACACAAGCACAATGAGAATAGGGATCAGCGCATAGGCGATGCTTCCCGCCAGATAGCCGACCACCCCGGTCAACGACGACGTCAAGCCTGCCTCTCCGTGCACGAGAAGAGCATAGGAGAATGGCGCAAAATGATTGTCGAGGAGCCAGATCAGATGCGGCGCCATCAGCAGCCCACCACACACCACAGTGATCCAGGGCGCAGGTGAGCGGAAATAATTCGCGCGGCGAGGGTCCGCCAGCGCCGCAAGCGCTAACCCCAGCAGCAGCACCACGGACCAATATTTCCCATACATCGCCAGTGCGGCAAAACACCCTGCAAGCGCGGCATCGAGCAATCGACGCGTTTCAAACGAGCGCAGAAAAAACAGGGTGGTTGCTGCCCATAAAGGCATCAAGACCGTATTCGGATTGAACTTGAGAGCATGGAAGTTGAAGAACGGCACGAGCGTAAGCAGCGCCAGCCCGAGAACCCGCTTCTCGCCGTCGAGAAATTGCGCGTAGAGCCGCCACGCGATCCACAGCGCAAGCGCGGCATTTGTAGCCGCAAGCAAATAATACGCCCAATCCGTCGTCGGGAACACGCCGAACCAGAGCCGCACGATCAACATTGTCAGCGGCGGGTGCTTGGAATACCCCAATGCCAATTCGCGGGCGAGCATGAACTGTTCGGACATGTCGATGTGGACATCCTGGCTGCCCTTGGCGATGACCCCGTAGGCGGTCCACAGCACGACATAGACGAGGAGAGCCAGCACGACCGTTCGTTCTCGCCGCGCGGCATCGCTCAGCGGGCTCAGAAAATTGTCAGGAAATTGCGTCTCCGGGCGGATCGCGCCAGTCAGTGCCGGCATGTCAACAACTCACTGGACATTTGCCTTGTCGGTGATTCCTCAAAGCGACGTACCTTTCAAGCTTTCGGGCATGCTCCACTGCGGCCTGCGTTCCCCAGAACTCTTCGCCCGAAAAATGCGTCCGTGGTATGGTGCTCGGTTGAAAAGTGAACCCGGCCCTAGCGTCGGATTTCCCGCACGAGCATGAAGGCTTCGGCTGCATCGCATCCGACGGTCGCGCCTCGCCAGCGGGCCAAATGCTGGATACCTTGATAGGACCGAGGATGCGGCCACGGCCGCATCTCCCGGCTGTAGGCTTTCAACGCCAGCATCTTGTTCTCAAGGGTGCTGCTGATATCGACAAACCAATTGGGGGAAAACGAGAGCACGCCGGACGGCTGTTGCCATTCCGTGCTCGATGGGGTTTCGAACGCCAGCATCCGCGTGACCGGGTGGCTCAATTGCGGGCGACACGCGGTCAGTATTGCCTCATGCGTGCGACGATGATCTATGTTCAGATCACCCGCATGATGCGTGTAAACCGTGTCCGGCGAGATTTCGCGGATGTGCTGCTCCACCACTCTGATAATGTGCAGCAGCGGCTCGGCGTCGAGACGGTTGTCGGCAAACCGATGCACGGCGAGGTGCTGCACGCCCAATATGTTGGCAGCTGCCTGGGCGGCGGTCTCGCGCTCGACGACGGCTTTGTCTCCGCTTGTACCTTCGCGGCTGGTTTCACCATCTGCGAGAATGACGACCCAGACCTCGTCGCCAGCGAGAATGTGTCGGCGGATGGTGCCTCCGCAGCCCAGCACCTCGTCGTCAGGGTGGGCGACAATGACAGCGATGCGCCGACCGCTCTTCTGGGCTGGGGTCATGGATTGCAGAGAATAAATTTCATTCCGAGGTCACAACTGGTTACTATCAGGAGGACGCTGAGCTGGAGCATCGGCACCCGGACATCATCAGTCAAACGCTCTTCGAGAACTACCGAATGCCTGAGGTCGTGATCAAGGGAAGGCGAATAGGACCCGCTCACCCCGCCTTCATCATTGCCGAGGCGGGAATAAACCACAACGGCAAAGTCGAGCGCGCGCTGGAGATGGTGCTTGCGGCCAAACAGGCGGGTGCCGACGCCATTAAATTTCAAACGTTCAAAGCCGACGAGTTCGTTGGCGACCCCAACCAGACCTATACCTATCGATCGCAGGGCCGGGAAATCACCGAATCGATGCTGGCCATGTTCCGCCGCTACGAGTTGCCGCGGGAGGCGTGGTTCGCGATCAAGGCGGAGTGCGACCAGCGGGACATCATCTTCATGTCTACTCCCCAGAACCGTTCGGACCTGGACCTGCTGCTGGAAGTCGGCATACCTGCCATCAAGGTCGGCTCCGATGATTTCACCAACTTGCCAATGCTGAGAAGCTTCGCCAACGAGGAGCTCCCGCTCATTCTATCTTGCGGCATGGCGGATATGGCGGACGTGTATCGTTCGCTTGAGGTCGTCGGTGCGTTGGACGGCCGGCCGACGGTGCTGCTGCTGTGCACCTCCCAGTATCCCACACCTCCGGCCGATGTGAACCTGCGAAAGCTCACGACCCTGCAGGCGGCGTTTCCCATGCTGACATTGGGGTTCTCCGACCATACGATCGGCCCGCTTGCATCCTCGCTCGCAGCCGCTCTCGGCGCCTGCGTGTTCGAGAAGCACTTCACAATGGACAAAAATCTGCCCGGCCCGGATCATTGGTTTTCCGAGGGGCCGGACGACGTGGCCGCTTGGGTCGCGTCGATCCACACCACCAAGGCCATGCTCGGAGAAGCCGTCCTGCGCCCCACCAAGGCTGAAACCGCCATGCGCAGGATCGCACGCAGAAGTGTCGTTGCAGTTCGCAATGTTGCCCGGGGCGAACTCCTCACCGAATCGAACATCGCGCTGCGGCGTCCGAGCACGGGCCTGCCTCCGGAAATGTTCGAGCAGGCCTTGGGCAAGACCGCCAGTCGAGACATTCTCGCCGGAGAGCCTCTGCATCTGGGAGATTTTGTCAAATGAGCCGCGGCGCCAAGCTTTCGGATAAAGTGACCTTGGCTGAGTTTACCAAGCTGCTCGCCGAGGCCACGCATATGCCGGAGAACCGATTTCATCCCTTCGTGTGGATTGTCGGCGAGCCCGAGATCGGCGAGGACGTCTACATTGGTGGATTTTCCGAGATCAATGCGCGCGGAGCACTCGTGCGGATAGGCTCCAACTGTGACATCGCGTCCTTTGTCAGCATAAATTGTGCGGACTCCCACAAACAATGCATCGGCTTGATGGATGAGGCCGAACGAAAGGATATCATTATCGAGGATCACGTTTTCATCGGATCGCACGCGTTCATCAAGGGCGGTGTCCATATCGGCCATCATTCGGTTGTCGGTGCCGGAACTGTTGTAGGACCAGGGGTCATACCGCCGTATTCGCTTGTCGTGGGCAATCCCATGCAGATAAAGTCGGGGTATTATCGCGCGCGGTTACAGGCAGGCGTTAGGCGGTCCTAATCCCTTCCAGGGATCAACCGCTCCTCGCTCAAGAACCTGATGATCCCCCACAATCGGCTAACGCTGGGCGTCGAGGAGAGTGAAGCAGCCAAACGCGCCATCGAATCGGGATGGCTGGCTCAAGGCCGCGAAGTCCAAGCATTTGAAAACGAGCTCTGCTCCTTTCTCGGCCTTCCTGACGGACACGCGGTGACCGTTTCGAGCGGGACGGCCGCGCTTTTTCTCGCGTTATGGGTCCTGGATGCCGCGGGCTGCGGGGTGGGCTGTCCCGTTTACGGCTGCAGCGCGCTCACGAACGCGATCGCACTCGTGGGCGGGAGACCCATTCTCCTCGATACCGAGCGGAACAGTCCGAACATCGACCTTGACGCATTGCTCCGATGCGACGCCAACATCGTCATCGTGCCGCACATGTTCGGATTACCAGTCGATCTGCGCACGGTAGCCGGAAAACGCGTTGTCGAGGATTGCGCACAGGCGCTGGGTGCAAAGCTCGGCGAAAAGCCCGTTGGACTCGTCGGTGTGATCTCCATCTTCTCCTTCTATGCTACCAAGCTCATTACCTCAGGCGGCCAAGGAGGCATGCTTGTGTCGAAGGACAGAGCCATTGCCGAGGCCGCCCGCGACTATCGCGAATTCGACTGCCGCCGCGACCGCAAACCGCGGTTCAATTTCCAGATGACCGATCTGCAGGCAGCGATAGGTCGGGAGCAGTTGCGCAAGCTCCCCTCCTTCCTGAGCCGACGCCGCGAAATCTTCGAGCAGTACAGACAGGCCGGTTTGGACCTGGTCGATGATAAGGCCGCCTCTCCCGTGCGCTACCGCTCCATCGTTCGTTCAAAACACCCGCGCTCTCTCATCGCCGAGTTGCGACGGCGGGATGTGGAGGCCATCGTCCCGGTCGAGGATTGGGAGCTGCTCGGACCTGCTCAGGACTATCCGGCGGCCCTCGCATTCGCTCGCACGACGGTATCCCTGCCCACCTACCCGTCGCTCTCCGACGATGATATGCGCCACGTCGTTGCAGCGCTGCGAGAGCTCGATTTTGACAGGCCGATTTCAAGCGTCAGTTGAGATGATCCTGTCGATCCATCAACCGGCCTATTTGCCGTGGCTCGGATACTTCGATCGCATCGCGCGCAGCGACAAGTTCGTTTATCTCGATAACGTGCAATTTGAGCGGAATAGTTTCATCAATCGCAACCGCATAAAGACCTCAAACGGCCCAACCTGGCTGACCATTCCCGTTCGCCTCGAGGATCATTTCAACAGGACCATTGCCGATATCGAGATCGATGCCCAGCAGGATTGGAAACGAAAGCACCTGCGGTCGATCGAGCAGAACTATCGGCGTGCCCCCGACTTCACTAAGAAGTTCGACCGTCTTGCCGCCATTTACGACGCGGATGTCCCCAGGCTTTCGGATTTTTGTTTTTCACACTTGTTGTTCTGGCTGCGTGAGCTTGAGATTGCGACCCCGATCGTGCGTGCGTCAGCTCTTCCCGTCGTCGGCAACAAATCAGAGCTGATCCTGAATCTATGCAGGCATCTCGGCGCGGCTACTTATCTGTCCGGGTCCCTCGGCCGAGACTATCTGTGTGTCGAGGAATTCAGCGCGGCCGGTGTTCAGGTTTGTTTTCATGAGTACGTCCATCCGCAATACCCGCAAATGCACGGCAGCTTTACGCCCGCAATGGGGATCGTGGATTATTGGATGAACTGCTCCGAACCGACGATGTTCAAGGCAAAAACTCCGTAGGGTGGGCAAAGGCGCGCACCCATACGCCTCGCCGCGCGAAAATCATGTGCGCGCGCCGTGCCCACGTGGTCGGAGACGAGATGTCCCCGCGTGGGCACGGCGCGCACCATCTCCTCTGCATGCGGCACCGCCGAGAAATGCGCGCCTTTGCCCACCCTTCGATTCTGGGTCATCCTGAGCCGGCTTGGCTTGGCTTGGCTTGGCTTGGCTTTGCCTACCCTCAATGGAACTCTAGGAACGCGCGCTGGGAACCCGCCAAACCGGCTTCGCGTTGGCATCCATCTCACCACCGCTCCAACCAATGAGGAGGCTCGCATGATGAAATCCATGGAGGATCTTTTCTACAATCTGCTGCAGGACGTCTATTACGCAGAAAAACAGCTGCTGAAGACGCTGCCCAAGCTTGCGAAGAAGAGCACCAGCCCCGAGCTGGAGAAGGCGTTCATGGATCACCGCTCCGAGACCGAGCAGCACGTTGAGCGGCTCGAACGCGTGTTTGAGATGATCGGGAAGAAGGCGC
>DATBYX010000371.1:0-3673 GCA_036513475.1 Xanthobacteraceae bacterium
CTCGTGCAGCAGCGTCACGAGGATGCGCGCACCAGAAGCACCAATTGGATGGCCGATGGCGATGGCGCCGCCGTTGACGTTTATGATGTCGGTGTTCCATCCCATGTCCTTGTTGACCGCGATCGCCTGCGCGGCGAACGCCTCGTTCGCCTCGACGAGATCAAGGTCGGCAACTTTCCAGCCGGCCTTCTCGAGCGCCCGCCGAGAGGCGGGAATTGGGCCTGAGCCCATGATGGCCGGATTGACGCCGGCGGTGGACCAGGAGGCGATGCGGGCGAGCGGCGTGATGCCGCGCCGCTGCGCCTCGGTGGCGCTCATGATGACGAACGCGGCGGCACCGTCGTTCAGTCCCGAGGCATTGCCGGCGGTGACTGTGCCGTCCTTGGAGAAAGCGGGCTTGAGCTTCGCAACCGCGTCGAGCGTCGTGCCGGGACGTATATACTCATCCTGTTCAACGACGATGTCGCCTTTGCGTGATTGCATCGTCACCGGGGCGATCTCGTCCTTGAAGCGGCCGGATGTCTGGGCCGCTTCCGCCTTGTTCTGCGAGGCGACGGCGAATCTGTCCTGGTCTTCGCGGCTGATCTGCCATTTCTGGGCGACGTTCTCCGCCGTTGTCCCCATGTGATAGCCGTGGAAAGCATCCCACAGGCCATCCTTGATCATGGTGTCGATGAACTTCACGTCGCCCATCTTCGTTCCGCCTCGCATGTGAGCCGCGTGCGGCGATAGCGACATCGATTCCTGGCCACCGGCGACGATGACGTCGGCGTCTCCACTGGCGACATGCAGCATGCCCAGCGCGACTGCACGCAGTCCCGAGCCGCACACCTGATTGAGGCTCCAGGCGGTCTTGTCGTCGGGGATGCCCGCCTTCATGGCGGCTTGCCGCGCCGGGTTCTGCCCTTGGCCGGCCGTGAGCACCTGGCCGAGGATCACCTCGTCGACTTCTTTGCCCGCGAGGTTTGCCCGTTCGAGGGCCGCCTTGATGGCAACCGCACCAAGATCGTGCGCGGGCAGGTTGGCAAACGCGCCATTGAACGACCCGACCGGGGTCCTTGCCGCTGAGGCGATAATGATGTCAGTCATGATTTTCCTCCTTAGTCTCCAGATCTGGTTCAGGCGGCGCGCACCGTGACGTAGCGGCCGGGCGCTGGCTCGATCTCGGGAAACGCGGTGCTGCCCAGGCGCGTGCGTGCCCGCACCTGCGTGCGGGCGTGAGAACGAAGCCAGGCGCTCCAGTCCGACCACCAGCTTCCGGGCACCTCGCGCGCCGTCTCCAGCCAGCGCTCGGGCCGCTTTCCCTGCTTGCCTTCGGCCCAGTAGTTGCGCTTGTGGCGCGCTGCCGGGTTGATCACACCCGCGATGTGGCCACTTGCTCCGAGCACGAAGCGCACGTCGCCGGACACCAGTTGCGTGGTCCGGTAGGCGGTTTGCCAGGGCACGATGTGATCCTCGCGACTTGCCAGCACATAGGTGGGCGCGTCGATCGCCGAGAGGTCGACCTTGACTCCGCATTGGGTCGTCTTCCCGGGGTTGCGAAGGCTGTTCTCCAGGTAGGTGTTACGCACATACCAGCAGTACATGGGGCCCGGCAGGTTCGTACTGTCGGCGTTCCAGTAGAGAATGTCGAACGCATCCGGCTGGCGCCCTTCGAGATAGTTGCCGACCACGTAGGGCCAGATGAGATCGTTTCCGCGCAGCGTGGAGAACACGAACGCGAGCTCTTGCCCCGGGAGGATGCCGCCGCCGCCGATCGTTTGCTCGCGCGCCGCCACACTCTGCTCGTCGATCAGCAAGGCGATCTCGCCGGCCTGCGTGAAGTCGAGCATGGTCGTGAGAAACGTTAGGCTTTCGATCTTGTCCTCGTTGCGCGCCGCCATCACGGAAGCTGCGCAACCGAGCATCGTGCCGCCGACGCAGAAGCCCAGTGCGTTGACTTTGTCAGCACCGGTGATTTCGCGAGCGACGTCGATGGCCCGCATGATCCCCTCGGTGAGATAGTCGTCCCACGTCAGATGGCCCTGTTCGACCATCACGTTGCGCCAGGACACGATGAAGACGGTGTTGCCCTGCTCGACGGCGTAGCGCACGAACGAATTGGCCGGTTGCAGATCGAACACGTAGAACTTGTTGATGCTGGGCGGAATCAAGATTAGTGGTCGCTCGCCTACCGTCTCCGTGAGCGGCTGGTACTGGATCAACTGAAGCAGCTCGTTCTCGAAGACCACGGAACCTGGCGTAATCGCCAGATTGCGGCCGACCTCGAAAGCCTGCTCGTCGGACATCGAGATGCGGCCTTTGCCGAGATCCTCGAGCAGGTTCTTTACTCCCGTCGCCACGCTGTCGCCGCCGGTCTCCATCGCACGCCGGATCACCTGGGGATTGGTGGCAAGGTAGTTCGACGGGCTCAGCGCATCTAGGATCTGCCGTGCGAAGAAACGCATTCTTGCGCGCGTCCTGTCGTCGAGGGACGCACGCTCGATCAGATCGTTCACGTAGCGGGCGTTCACGAGGTACGACTGCTTGAGAAACTCGTGATACGGGCTTTTCTTCCACTCCTCGCTTGCGAACCGCCGATCGCCCTTGGCCGGCTGCACCGGACCGGAACCGAAGGCGCTGTTCACCCACAACGCGCCCATCTGTTGCAAGTAATTCTGCTGGACCGAGGCGAGTTCGCTGTAGCGCGTGAAGTTGGTTGCGTTGTCGCCGCTCGTGAACAGACCGGTCGCAAGCTGCTGCATCATCGCCTGGCTGGTTTGCGAGAAACTCATCAGGTACTCGAGCGGGATCGGGTTGTTCATTGGCCCCTCAATGCAGCTTCACATGCGGTTCGGTGCGCCGCGTGATCAGTCGCGCAAGGGTATCGAGCGTTACCTTGGTCGGCCCGTGCAGCGCGAATTCATGCATCTTGTAGAGCGATCGGTACATCAGCCGCGCGAACAGGCCCTCGATCCATAGGTTGCCCCCTATGAGACCTCCCATCAGGTTACCGACCGTCGAGTATTCGCCGAGCGAAACGAGCGAGCCGAAGTCGCGATAGCGCCACGGCGCCAGCGGTTTGCCGCCCAGCCGTCGCTTGATTTGCTTGAAGAGATGCATGGCCTGCTGGTGCGCTGCCTGCGCGCGGGGTGGGACATAACGGCCAGGATGACTTGCCCACGCGCAAGCGGCACAGTCCCCCATGACGAATATGTTTTCGTCGCGCGTCGTCTGCAACGTCGGCAGCACGATCAGTTGGTTGATGCGGGTACTCTCGAGGCCGTCAAAATTCGCGAGGACATCCGGCGCCTTGACTCCGGCCGCCCAGATTACGAGTTCGGCAGGAATGAAAGTCCCGGTCGCAAGCTTCACTCCAGTCGCGCTGACCTCCGCGACCTTCGATGATGTGAGCACATGCACGCCGAGATTCTGTAGCAGCTTCACTGCGGCATCCGAAAGGCGTTCGGGCAACGCCGGTAGGATTCGATCGGCCGCTTCGATGAGATTGATCTGGATGTCCTTTTCAGGATCGATTCGGTCGAGGCCATATGCGACGAGCTGGCGCGTCGTGTAGTGCAGCTCCGCCGCCAGCTCCGTACCGGTGGCACCTGCGCCGATGATTGCCACCTGGAGCTGCTCGCTCCGCAAGGGTTGCGGCTGCGCATGCCCGCGAATGTAGGCGTTCACGAGC
>DATBYX010000372.1:0-4796 GCA_036513475.1 Xanthobacteraceae bacterium
GCCGCTTCGCTCTCGGCCTCGTGCGTGCCAATAAGGCCAAGGGGAGCGTCAAGACACGACGCAAAACTGCCGGCTGGAGCCCGGATTTCCTGCTAGAAATCCTTCAACTCAAATGAGCGTTAACCTGGATTCCGTGCCGTGTATCCGTATCAACACCCGGGATGCTCCGATGGCGAACGTCGAGCACGTTGCCTTGCTTATTAAGCAGGGCGTGGCTGCCTGGAACGCGTGGCGTGACGATAACCCCGACATCCGTCCGGACCTTAGCAACGCGGACCTCAGCAAGGTGAACCTCACCGGCGGCCCCTTCGTCGGACTGAGCCCCTTTCGTGCATCTCGGCGAGAGCGCCCAATCGTCAGCCGGCGTGCGGGCCTCAGCGGGGCGAACCTCAGCAACGCGGACCTCAGCGGGGCGAACCTCAGCGATGCGAACCTCATCAATGCGAACCTCAGCGGCGCGAACCTCAGCGACGCGAACCTCGGCAGCGTGGACCTCAGCGGGGCGAACCTCCGACAGGCGAACCCCATCATGGCGAACCTCATCTGGGCGAACCTCATCGGTTCGGACCTCAGCGGGGCGAACCTAGGCGGGGCGAACCTCTATGGAGCGGACCTCAGTGGGGCTCACCTCGCCGGGGCGAGCCTTGACTCTGCCATCCTGGTGGACACTGATCTCACGGGGGCTGATTTGACCGGCTGTCACGTGTACGGCGTATCAGCGTGGCACCTAAAACTCGAGGGAAGCCAGCAGCAGAACTTGGTCATCACACCTCTGGAGGAGCCGGCAATTACCGTCGATAACATCGAGGTCGCGCAGTTCGTCTACCTCTTGCTCAACAACCAGAAACTCCGCGATGTCATCGACACCGTTACTTCGAAGGCGGTGCTGATCCTGGGTCGCTTCACACAGGAGCGGAAACCCGTCCTAGAGGCTCTGCGGGAGGAATTGCGGCATCGTGAATACCTCCCAATTCTTTTCGACTTCGAGAAACCCAGGAGCCGCAACACGGACGAGACGATCACGCTGCTCGCTCGCATGGCACGGTTCGTCGTTGCCGATATCTCTGATGCCAAAAGCGTGCTGCAGGAGCTGCGAGCAATTGTGCCAGACCTTCCCTCGGTGCCGGTGCAACCCATTATCCTCGCGATGCAGGAGGAGCCCGGCATGTTCGACTTCTACCGGAACTTTCGGTCGTTCCTGAACGTCCACCGCTACGCCAGTCAGGCGCAATTGATTGCTGACCTTGGTGAGAAGGTCATCCGCCCCGCAGAACTCAAGGTCTTGGACCTTCAAGGTTCAACTTAAGCGCACGGCGCATGATCGAGGCGGAACTGACCAAGCCTCAATAGGGCATCAGCGCCGCCACAGAAACGGCCGCCAGCGCGTTATTTCGGCCTCGGGGGTATCTGGACATAGGGGTAACGCCGACACCGCGCCCACGGCCTTCCTAGCGTTACCCGAAATGCTACCCCGCCGTCCGATTTCGCTCGGTTTTGGCGCAAATCCATCGATCGCACCTGCAACAGGATCACGCGCGTGATCGGATTGAGCTCGGCGGCAAAGCCGGGTTCCTTTGCAAACCGCATCACCTCGCGCACGGGCACGTTGACGGTGCAATCGACTTGTCCCGATTGAATGGCGGCAACCCGCGCCGAAGGATCCTTGATGATCTGGACGGTCACCCGGGCAAGTCTGGGCTTTTCTCCCCAATAACGATCGTTGCGCTCGAGCACGATGCGGGAATTAAGCTCATACTCGGCGAGCCGGTAAGGGCCGGTCCCGATCGGCTTTTGACGGAACGCCTCGACGCCTACCCGCTCCAAATAGGCCTTCGGCACCACATAGCTTCCGAGGAATGCCATCCACTGCGGAGCAGTCGGGTGGGGCGCGCTGAACTTCATGGTCGCCCTGGTCGGCGACTCGATCACGATGTCTTGCACCTTCTGCCAGGAGTTCGCGGTGTCGAGCTTTACGGCACCCTTTGTCCGCTCAAAGAAGGTGTATCGGAAATCCTCGGCCGTCAGCTTGTCGCCGTTGTGGAACAAGACGTCATCGCGAAGCTCGACCTCCATGGTCAATCCGTCCTGCGCAAGATTCCAGTTCTTGATCAGGTGCGGAACGAGCTTGAGCTGGGGATCTTGATCCAGCGGCTGATCGAAGAGCGCCTTGAAGATGGGTTGAGCATCCGGCGCGAAGCGCTGATTGGGATCCCAGGACGGGACGTCGCTTGGCCATCCCATGGCGGCGGCATCATCCGCCGCAAGAGCCCGACCCAAGCGTGCGGATGCTCCGGCGGCTGCCGTTGCGCTCGCTGCTATCATCTGCAGCAAGGACCGCCGCTTGAGCTTGAGTGCCATGACGCGCTCCTCGTAGGTGTTGTGCTGGATATCTCCCCAGTGCTGCGTTACGAATTGCGCAGCGCTCAGTTTTCGTAGGGGCCGGTATCAAACCCGGCTCCTGCATGAGAGTCTCAAACGCGACTACATGTGGAGTATGTGACCATGACAGGTCAATGGAGCCGGGACGCAGGTACCCCGCCCTTCGTCGATCTCGTTCCCCTTGAAAAGGCAACGGGCGCCCGCAAGGAGCTGTACGACGAGATGGAGCGCGTTCGTGGTCCCGGCCGGGTCTCAAATCTGTTCAAGGCCTACGCAGCGTTCCCCGCCCTGGCCAAAGCCAATTTCCACCGCCTGATGGTGCTGCTCTCCCAAGGAAATCTCAGCCTCAAGTTCAAGGAAGCGGTGATGACGGCACTGGCTGAGGCGAATAAATGCGACTATTGCGTATCGTTCCATGCAACCGCCCTGCGCAGTGCCGGGGCGTCGGACGAGGAGGTCCGGGCTGCGCTCGAATTCGATCCCGATCGCATCGGACTGTCGGAGAAGGAGAAGGCCCTGTTCAATTATGCCCTGAAGGCGAACGGGGACCCACACTCGATCGTTCCAGCTGACATCGAGGAGCTGCGACGAAAGGGCGCGTCCGACGGCGACCTGGTTGAAACGCTGGAAACGGTGAACACTGGTAACAGCTTCAATCTGATCAACGGGGCTCTCAATGTCGGGCCGGATGATTTTCTCAGCTACATGAAAGGGCGGGGGGACCTCTGGAAGAAGTCCGCCTGAGGAGATCGAGTTGGCGACGCTCTCGGATCTGACGTCGTCGGATGGGATCGATGCGGCCCTCGCGCTGCCGGGACTGCTGCTGCTGGACGTCTACACGCAGGACTGCGTCATCTGCCGGCGGCTCGAGCCCATGGTTGCGGCTGTCGCGGCAAGTTCGAGCGGCGCTGTTCGCGCCCGGAAACTTGACGCCGCCCGCCACGTGGAATTTGCCGCCAGGCACGCCATTCGCGGGGTACCGACCGTGCTCCTCTTTCGCGACGGCCGGCTGATCGACCGCCGCGCGGGGTTTGCGACCGCAGGCGCGCTGCGGGGGTGGATCGCAGCCCAAGCGCGCCAGTGACCAGGAACTCGAATCATGCCGGCACACAAACTCGTCGACGCGCCCAATGCCCCGCAGGCGCCCGGCCCGTTTTCCCATGCGACAGTGGTCGGACCGTGGGTTTATGTATCGGGGATGGGAGGACTGGATCCCAAGACCGGGCAAGTGATCTCCGATGACGTCATCGAGCAAACGCGCCAGACGATTGTTAACCTCGCAGCCATCCTGGCGGCGGCCGAATGCACGCTTCAGCATGTGGTCAAGGCGACGGTCTATTTGACCGACATGGCCGATTACCCGCGGGTCAACAAGGTGTATGAGGAGGCTTTCGCCCCCAACAAGCCGGCGCGTACCTGCGTGGCCGTTTCCGCGCTGCCGGTACGCGAACGCATGAAGATCGACCTCGTCGCCTATCGCGAAGCCAAATAGAGACTGGACGACAGACCTGCAGGTGGAACAAGACGGAGAGCTGCGATGAGAAAGAGCATGCGCTGGATAGGCGGGGCACTGGTGTTATGTGCGGGATATCTGCCGTGCGGACCTGCACTGGCGCAGAGCAAGCCAAGCGAGATCAAGATCGCGATCGTTCAGTTTCTCTCCGGGGCGGCCGCACCGCACGACGCGGCCGCGGTGAACACCGCCAAGCTGCTCACCGAGCAGTTCAATGCTTCCGGCGGCATCGCCGGAGTTCGTCTCAACACCATCTATGTCGACGAGGCTGGGTCAACGGCCGACAAAGTCGCGGAGTATCGCCGCCTCGTTCAGGACGAGAAAGTCGCAATCGTCATCGGCTACACGTCAAGTGCCAATTGTCTGGCCGTCTCGCCGGTGGCTGACGAGCTCAAGACCCTCACCATCTTTCAGGTTTGCGCCACCTATCGGCTAATCGACAAAGGTGTGTACAAATACGTGTTCCGCACGGCCGCGCATTCGGCATCCGAGAATATTGCCGCGGCGCTCTACGTCCTCGCCCGCAAGCCCGATCTCAAGACCATTGCCGGGATGAACTACGATTATGCCTATGGGCGCGATTCCTGGGATGTCTTCAAGCGCACAATTCTCAAGCGCAAGCCGGACGTGCAGGTGGTCGGCGAGCTGTGGCCGAAATTTCTGGCAACCGAATATTCCTCCGAGATCTCCCGCCTCCTGGCTCTCAAGCCGGACGTAATCCACACCGTCAACTGGGGCGCCGGTCTGACCAGCTTCATCAATCAGGCCGAGACGCGCGGCCTGTTTGAGCAGAGTTTTGTAATGATGACGACCGGCCTGGTGAGCCAGATCGGTATTCTTCCCAAGGGCGCGGCCTTTTCCGGCCGCGGGTATCATCTCCAGCATCCGGATCCCCAGACATACG
>DATBYX010000373.1:0-3250 GCA_036513475.1 Xanthobacteraceae bacterium
GGCCACTGGCTCCGCGGGTGCGGCCAACGACAGGGAGGAGATTATGCCGGTTGTCGATCCACGTATCGCTGGGAAACCCGTTCCTCGCATCTCGAAGGAGACGATGGAGCACGAGTGCGTTGCGCGTGTGAATAACGTCAAGGCGCTGGACGTGGCGTTCCTCGACCAGCGCATTCCGCGCTACGAGCGCGACATCATCAACATGGTAGGGATGGGCGTCACCGAGAACGCGGCGCTCATGCCCAACGTCAAGGAGGGCGCGGTGGCCTTCTCGGTCACCTATGTGCGCGCTAAGTCCGGCAAAGGCGCGGCGCTTCACCGGCACGCGACGGAGGAGGTGTTCATCCCGGTGAAAGGGCGCTGGCAGATATTCTGGCTGGAGGGTGAGGAGGAGCGCTCGATCGATCTTGACGAAGGCGACGTGGTCAACGTGCCGATCGGCGTCTACCGCGGCTTCAGGAGCCTCACCGACGCACACGACGCACTGTTGATGGCAATCATCGGCGGTCCGGACGCGGGCAAGGTCGATTGGCACCCGTCGGTGTTGGCGGAAGCAAGGAAGACGGGGCTGAGTGTGGATGACGCGGGGAATTTGATTATCGAGAGGCCCGCGGCGTGAGTCCGCTTCCCCTTAATGAACAGATGTCTGCCACGATGACTCGTGGGTCTCGTGCCGTTATGCAGCTCGCACCTCGGGATGAAGGGTCAAGAGTGCGCCTGGACATGAGAGACTAATTCACCTTGATGCCGGCGACCTTGATCACCTTCGCCCAGCGCTCGGTGTCCTCGGCCATGAACTGTCCGAAGTCGGCAGCCGTGCCGCCGGGCATCACGCCGCCCATGTCGATGACGCGCTGCCTGATGTTCGGTTGGGCGAGCGCGTCGCTGGCGTGCTTGTGGAGCAGCGCGACGATGTCGGCCGGTACGTTTTTCGGCGCGACCAGACCGCTCCAGCCGATGGCCATGTAACCGGGCAGCAGGTCCGATAACGGCTTTACGTCCGGCAGCGCATCGAGCTTCATGTCGAGCGTCACCGCGATCGCGCGTACTGAGCCGGCCTTGCAATATTCCATTGCCGAGCCAGTGGTGGCGATCACCATCTGGCAGTGTCCGGCGATGAGATCGGTCATCGCGGGCGCCTCGCCGCGATACGGAACGTGCGTAAGCTTGATCCCCGCCATCATCTGAAGCAGCTCGCCGCCGAGATGGCCGGTCGAGCCGACGCCGCCGGAACCCATGTTGATCTTGCCTGGGTTGGCCTTGGCAAGCGCGATGAACTCCGCCGCGGTTTTCGCCGGCATCGACGGATGAACCATCATCAGACACGGCGAGGTCATCGTATTAATGATCGGGATGAAGTCGTTCATGAAGACGTAGTTCAAGTTCTCGTAGAGCGAGTTGTTGATGGCGTTGACCGAGTTTGCCATGAACAGCGTGTAACCGTCGGGCGGCGCATGCGCCGCCATCTCGGTGCCGATGTTGTTGCCGCCGCCCGGCCGGTTCTCGACGAAGAACGGCTGGCCGAGCTTGTCGCTGAGATATTGCGCCACCAGCCGCCCGATGATGTCGGTCGAGCCGCCGGCCGACGTCGCGACCAGGACGCGGACCGGCCGCGACGGATAGGTGTCGGCGAAGGCGAGCCGCGAGGCGACAGGCAGCGCGGCGAGGCCGCCGAAAAGGCGTAGGATGTCACGGCGCAGGATTCTCATCGGCATTCTCCAAAGAGTGAGAACGATTCAAACGGACCCCAGCAGACTTGAGGTTAACCCTGGCGGAGCGCCGGGAACAAGCCGTGGTTCTTCAAGAACTCGATCATGTAGCGGTCAAACAGCCACGGTTGCTCCATCTGGCAGGCATGGCCCGCGCCATGAAGAATCCGTATCACACAATTCGGAATCTGCTCCTTCAGCGCGAATGCCGACTTGTGAATTCCATCCTCGCTGCCGCTCAGGATGATGGACGGGCACTTCACGCTCGAATAATGATCCGCGGCGTCCGGCGCCTTAAGGGCCAGGAATTGGCGGACAATCGTGTCGAGGTCAGCTTGCGCGTTGCGCTCGGCGAACATTTCGGCGAAGTACATGGCCAGTGGCGTCTGGCGGAACGCCGGGCTCAAGTCCTCGAAGGTGTAATCCCAGCGATAGCCGATGCCCCGGTCTGTGTATTGCTTGATGCGATGCCCCGTGAACTCCTTGCCGGGGTTGTAACCGGTGCCGCACATGATCAGCGCTTTGGTTTTGCTCGGCCGCGCGTGGTGCATGTAGGGGAGAATGGCGGAGCCGACCGAGCAGCCGACTAGGATCGCGGGCTCCTTGGGAAACTCCATCTCGATCGCCTCCCAGCAGCCCTCCGCCATGTCGCTCATGGTCAGACCGTCGCGCGCCTTCGGCGAACGGCCGTAGCCCGGAATGTCGATGGCGATGCAGCGGAACCAAGTGGACATGTGCGCCATCTGGAAAATCCAGCACGACTGGTCCATCGGGTTGGGATGCACGAAGGTCATGACCGGCCCGGTGCGGCCCATGCGCTCGTAATACAACGGTCCGTCGATGTGGTCGGCCATGCAGCACTTCTCCTAGCCTTGCAAAGTCGACCAATGGTAGCGAGGAGCGTGGCCGGCGTCTCGATATAGCCGTGAGTGTAATTATGAGACACCCTGAGGGGGTATTTTCTCGGCGGTATCTGGCTGCGATTAGAACCACAAGTGCTAAGGGTCGCCACAGATGACCCGAAGGGGGCCAGGCCCCCGGTCCTCTAGCCGCGGGGTTCAGGAGCACCAGCGCGCTCGTTGCGTTCGCTCGGCGCTCGGGGCCGCATGGAGCCCAATGAGCCTCCTGCGCGCTCCGAGTGCGGCCAGAACTGCGCATCGGCCTTTCAACAAACTGATAAACCCCGACGCAGCGGCTGCCCAACCCCTATTAACGCGGAAACGGAAAGACGCCACACCTGCGCGTGACCCGGTAAGTGGCGTGTCTAAAGCGCGCGCCGAACCCAATCTGTGAAGTAGGTCACACACGGCTGGCAGCATCTTGGGCTACGCCAGTCTGGAAACAACAGCATCGACCTCCTTTAGGAACTATCCAATGTTTGCCGCAATTCCTCGCACCGCTCCGCGACAGGCAGCCTTTCGCGCGAGACAAGCGCAGCTCCTGCGCTGGATCAGCAATGGCGTCACTGTTCTCGTGGCAGCAATCGCCGTTCTAGCAGTGGCTGGCGCAATGGTGATGCTGGGGATGGACTGAGCCGTTAT